>CBFGLP010001557.1:0-1542 GCA_965649595.1 uncultured Myxococcales bacterium
GGCGTGAAGGAGGCCTACTTCGCGTACAAGGCTTGGGAGGGCGAGCAGCCCGAGCGGGCCAAGCCGGTGATCGAGGGGCTCAGCAACGACCAGGCGTTCTTCGTCGCGTGGGGGCAGAACTGGTGCTCGCACACGACCGAGGCCGAGCTGCTGCGCCGGAACGAGGCCGACCCGCACTCGCCCGGGAAGTATCGGGCGGTCGGTCCGCTGGTGACCCTGCCCGAGTTCGCGCAAGCCTTCGAGTGCACCGAGGGCACCCCGATGAACCCCCCGAACCGCTGCGAGGTGTGGTGATGGCCTTTCGACGTCGACATCCTGGTTGGAAACCCGAGCACGAGGAGCTGCGCCGGACGATCCGCTCGTTCGTGGATCGCGAGCTCGCGCCGCACGTGGACGCGTGGGACGAGGCGGGCGAGTTCCCGCGCGAGCTCTACGGCAAGGCCGCCGAGGTCGGCCTGCTCGGGCTCGGGTTCCCCGAGGAGTACGGCGGGCTGCCCTGCGACAGCTTTGCTCGCGTGATGGCGGCCGAAGAGATCGCTCGCGCGGGCTCGGGTGGCATCGCTGCGGGGTTGATGAGTCACGGGATCGGGCTGCCGCCGGTGGTCTCGCTCGGATCGAAGGAGCTCAAGGCCGCGGTGGTCCCGGCGGTGCTCTCGGGCGAGGCGATCAGCGCGCTGGCGATCACCGAGCCCTCGGGCGGGTCAGACGTGGCCAACCTGAAGACCACCGCGCGACGCGATGGCGACCACTACGTCATCAACGGCAGCAAGACCTTCATTACCTCGGGCATGCGCGCCGACTGGATCACCACGGCGGTCCGCACCGGCGGCGAGGGCATGGGCGGGGTCTCGCTCTTGCTGATCCCCGGTGACGCGCCCGGCCTGACCCGCACCCCGCTGCAAAAGATGGGCTGGTGGAGCTCGGACACCGCGACGCTCTATTTCGACGAGTGCCGGGTCCCGGTCGCCAACCTGCTCGGGCCCGAGAACCAGGGCTTCTTGGGGATCATGCAGAATTTCAACAACGAGCGCATGTACCTGGCCGCGCTCTCGCTCGGGTTCGCGCGGGTCTGCTACGACGAGGCGCTCGCCTGGGCGATGCAGCGGCAGACCTTTGGTAAGCCGCTGGTTCGGCATCAGGTGGTTCGCCACAAACTGGTCGACATGGCGACCGCGATCCGTGCGGTCGAGTGCACGATCGACGACATGGCCTGGCGGCTCGACCACAAGGAGATGCCGATCGCCGAGGTCTGCATGCTCAAGAACCTGGCCACGCAGTGCGTCGAGCTGTGCGCCAAGGAGGCGGTGCAGATCTTCGGCGGGGCTGGGTATATCCGCGGGGTCAAGGTCGAGCGGATCTATCGTGAGACCAAGGTGCTGAGCATCGGGGGCGGGGCGGAAGAGATCATGAAGGAGCTGGCGGCGCGGCAGCTCGGGATGCTGCGCTAGCCCTTCGGATCGGACGGCCCGGCAAAGCCATCCCGAGCTGCGGCGGCGCGAACGAGGGCGTAGATGCGCTCGCGCAGGGCCCCGCCGGGCTCGC
>CBFGLP010001558.1:0-12621 GCA_965649595.1 uncultured Myxococcales bacterium
GCTGGTCTCGCCGATCTCGTCGTCACCGCCCTCATCGTGGGGAACGGGGCAGCCACTGGCGAGCAGAACCAGAGGCAGCACCAACGTCGATCCACGCAGGGCCATACCTCGGGATGCTAGCAGTCGCCTCGCGAGCAAGCGAGAGCGAGCCGCGAGAATAGAAGCGATCCGGCCTCACCAAAGCGGCGTACCACATCGATGTACATGGCGATTCTTCGCAGCCGTCTTGGCAGGCGATCGCGGGGGTCGAGGTTTCGCCGGGCAGCTTGCTGGCGTCGTTACATTCCGGTTGAATCCCCGCGTGCACCACCTCCTGCGCGCTGCTCAGCACTCGTTCTCGACCTCACCGGGGATCCGCTCCAGCGGATTCTCGCTCGCGCTCGCGATCGTCGCGTCCGGCTGCCCGGCTGCGGACGATCACCAGTCCTCCGACGAGGTACAGGACGAAGAAACCACGCAAAGCCAAACCACCGACGAGGACGAGAGTACGGATTCGAATGTAGACAGCAGCGATACTGGTGAGCCGCACTTCGAAAGTTACGATTCGCCAGGTCCGCACCAGGTAGGCACCACGAGCTTCCTGCTCGGCGACCCTGGAGGCGAGCGCGATCTAGTGGTGCAGCTCTGGTATCCGGCCGCGGAGATGGGCTCAGAATCCATCGCTGCGTTCGTGCCGCTGCGTCCGGATGCGTCCGCCTTCGCGGACCTGCTCGCTAGCGCCCCAGCAGGTTGTACTCGGCAGCAGACCAGTAGCGCTTTTCACGTCGCGCCTGATCCCGCGGCGGGTGCACCCTTGCCGACGGTCTTGTTCTCCCATTGTCACACCTGCACCCGCTTCTCCTCCTACTCGTTGGCCGAGCGCCTGGCGAGCCACGGGTTCTTGGTCGTGGCCGTCGACCACGCAGGCAACACGCTCTTCGATGAGCTCGCGGGTGAGGCGCTCCCGGTCGACGTGGCGACGCTGGAGCTGCGCGCTGCCGACATGCAGCGGGTGCTCGACGAGCTGCTCGATCCGCAGGCGCAGGCGTTGCCCTCGGAGTTCGTTGGGCTCGTCGACAGCGAGCGCGTCGGGGTGTTCGGGCACAGCTTCGGATCGGTGACCACGGGCAAGCTGCTGCAAGACGACGATCGCTTCGCGGCCGGGGTCGCGATCGCGGCGCCGATCGAGAACCCGCTCTTGCCTGGTGTCAGCATGGCCGCGATCACCGAGCCGGTGCTCATGCTGGTCGCGGTCGAGGACAACAGCATCACCGAGTTCGGCAACAACGCGATTCGCACCAACTTCGCGCAGGCGAACACGCCGGTGTGGAAGATCGAGTTCGCCGACGCGGGCCACTGGTCGTTCTCGGACATCTGTGGGCTGATCGACGCCTTCCAACCCGGCTGCGGCATGGGCCAGCGACAGACGAACCCGGACGAGACCTTCACCTACCTCGACAACGAGCTCGCCCGCGAGCTCGCGGCCGCGCGAGTGACTGCATTCTTCGCCTACACGCTGCGCGACGAGGCCGAAGCCCGCGAGCAGGTCGAGCAGCCGGACCGCGACGGAGTGCTCGACATCCAGGTCCGCGAGTGACGTTCGGCCGCGGTGGGCCGACGAAGCTCACCCCTCGCGTTCGCCCGCGCTGCGCAGCTTGTCGCGCAGCGCCTCGGCGAGCGCTTGCGACACCTGCTCGAGCACGCCGGACTCGACCAAGCTGCGGGCGCCCGCGAGCTCCCGCTCGTCGACGCGGACCGCGAACTCGAGCGGCAGATCGCTACCGAGCTTGCCCAGCGCGCGCTCGGCCAGCTCGAGCATCACCTTGCTAGTCAGCGTCGCGCGCTCGCCTGGCTCGAGCTGGAGCTCGCGGAGCGTGAGCGTGACCGCCAGCTCGATCTCGGGGGGGTCGCGCTGACCATCGTAGCGGTTGACGAGGTGGAGCTCGGCCGAGCCGGTCGCCCGGACTCCCGCGGCTCGCTCGAGCGCCGCGCCTAGCTGGTCGAGTGGCAGCTCGTGGACATCGAGGATCATCTGCGGCTGGCCCTCGACGTCGAGCGAGCTCAGCTCGAAGGCGACGCCGGCGATGCTCCCTCGACCGCGGGCACGATAGAGCAGATCGAAGACCGCGTGGTCGCTGCGGAGCGGTCCGAGATCCAGCTCGGCCAGCGTCACGGACAGGTCGCGCTCGGGCGCGCGGGTCTGATCGTGCAGATCGAGCTGGACATCGCCGACGTGGAGGCGCTGGACCAGGAACTCTCGAGGGAGCTCGAATCCGTCGTCTTTGCGCGGCTTCGGACTGCCGGCCCGCAGTCGATCGTAGCGGCCTCGCACCCCGTCGACGGCCAGCTCTTCGACCGCGAACGTGGCAGCCAGCAGCGCGCTGGTGTCGATGTCGACCACCAGCTGGTCGACGCTCAGCTCGAAGCGGCCGCTCGGATCGCCTGCGGGCCCGCGCATACCAGCGACCTCGAGCTGGTGAAACTCGATCCGGCCGAGGATGAACGAGCCCTCGACGTCGGCGTAACGCAGCTCGAGATCGTCGCGCTCGTCGACCGAGGCCAGCGCGACGCCCACGAGCGGCGCGAAGAAGAGCAGGTCGACCAAGATCAACGCGATGCCGAGCAGGGCGAAGCTACCGAGCACGCGTCGGACCAGCCGCTTCCACTTGTAGTAGACGACCTCGCTGGGCGAGCGACGGCCGAGCAGGAAGCCGGCCGTTCCACCGACCACTCCGAGCACGAGGTCGAGCACGATCAGCGCCCACAGCACTATCGGGATCAGCAGGAGCTCGGCGACGATGACGAAGAGCACGTCCATGACGGCGGGGCCAGGGTCCCATGGATTCGTGGCGCTCGCTGACATCCCGATCAGGGAGGGGTCGAGAGCATGCCCGCGGGTGTGAGCGAGCGGACGCAGTC
The DNA here is from genome assembly GCA_965649595.1 of uncultured Myxococcales bacterium. Classification (GTDB taxonomy): domain Bacteria; phylum Myxococcota_A; class Polyangia; order Nannocystales; family Nannocystaceae; genus Plesiocystis. The sequence continues at coordinate 2,899 of CBFGLP010001558.1, forward strand.
GACCCCCTGGCGGGGTCGCGGAGCGATGATCTCGGTCAATCTGGGCGGGTCCGCGCGGTCCTGGGCTCGAGACAGCACCGGGGCCGAGCGTTGCAGACTGCCACGGCGAATTACTACATTTGCACGTCGAAATGGCGTGCTAAGTAACTCGACATCCACTGGATGGTCGGTCCCGCCATGTCTCGTCAGAGCACGACGTCTCGAGTTCTCTCTTCCTCCGTTCTCACTCTCGCGCTCACGGTGAGCTGGGCGGTGCCTTCGGTGGCGCTCGCCGGTCCTCCCGCGCTGCCGCCCGATCCGGCCGTCGCGCCTGCGACCGAGCCCGCGCCAGCTCCCGCTCCGGCCCCAGCCCCAGCCCCAGCCCCCGCACCCGAGCCGATCGCCGTGCAGCCGCAGCCGGCCCCCGCTCAGCCGGCTCCCGCTCAACCGGCTCCGATGACGGACCCATTCGTCACCCAGCCCGCGCCTGCACCTGCACCGGCTCCGCAGATCTACGTGCAGCCTGGCCCGCCTGCCCCGATCGCCCCGCCGCCGCCGCGCGTCAACCCGAATCGCGGCCTCGGCCTCACGGTCGCCGGCTTCAGCATGTTCGGGGTCTCGTATCTGATCACCGCGGCCTCGGGCACCGTGGCCATCGATGCGGGCTCGCCCGAGGTCGGCAGGCCCTTGCTGATCCCCGTCGCGGGCCCCTTCATCGCGGCGACCCGCGTGGGCACGGCGACCGGCGGCTTCGGGCTCGCGTTCGTCGGTGTCGTGCAGTTGGCCGGGTTGGCGATGGGGATCGCCGGATCGGTCAAGCTCGCCAAGTCGCGTCGCGAGGCTCGCTTCGCTGCGAGCTCCGGTGGTTTCGAAGTCAAGTTCTGACGCTGTCTGCTCCGTCGTCCCGCGCCGGTGGAGTGGTTGCCACCGGCGCGTTTTTATTGCCTACGTGGCTATGAAGGGGGCGATCGGGCCGCCCCTTCGGTGCAATCAGCCATGCTTGTCGGCACCGCTCGGATCTCCCATGCTCGGGCGCCATGCGAGCGCGCGAGTTCATGGTCGAGCCCCTGACGGTTGTCCCCGAGCGATCGATCCGCGATCTCGTGGAGATGCTGCTACGCGAGCACGCCGACGGCGTCTGCGTGGTCGAGGATGGTCGCCTGGTCGGCGTGGTCACGGCCATGGATCTCGTGTTTCAGGAGAAGCAGGTCCATCTGCCCTCGGTGCTAGCGATCATGGACTTCGTGATCCCGCTCGAGCCGCCCGATCGCTTGCGCCACGAGCTCGAGAAGATCTCTGCCTCGCGCGTCCGCGACATCATGACCGAGCACCCGGTCTCGGTCGGACCCGAGGCGACGATGGCCGAGATCGCCAGCCTCATGGTCGACAAGCACATCACGGTCCTGCCGGTGGTCGAGGACGAGCGCGTGGTTGGGATGATCACTAAGCAGGCGCTGCTCCGGGCGGCGTTCCCGAGCGTGAAGGTCGAATAGGACCGTCTGCCTCGCGCTCAGCCGGGCACTACCGCCGTTGGGCAACGAGTCGAGGAGGCCACCTCGCTGCTCACGCTCGCCAGGAAGATCCGCTCGATCGGCCCGAGCGCACGCGAGCCAGTGACGAGCAGGGCAGCCTCGTGCTCGAAGCTCAGGTCGACGAGGTTGCGGGCGGGATCACCGAGGAACACGTGCTGCTGCGCGTGGCCGAGCCCGATGCTCGTGGCCCACTCGCTCAGCTTCGCGCTCGCGTCCGCGCGGCTCTGCTCGAGCAGCCGCTCGAGCGCCTCGGCGGGCACGTAGGAGACACCCCAATGAAAGCCCTGCGTGCCGTGGGCGAAGAGCAGGGGCCGACCGAAGCGTTCGGCCAGCCGTGCGCCGAAGCGGGCCGCGGGCACGCAGTGCTCGGTGAGGTCCGTCGCGACGATCACCGGCCCGGGGGAGAGGCCCTCACCTTCGCCAAAGTCTGGTGGGACCACGATCACCGGAGCCGGCAGCTTGCGCAGGATTCGACGCGCGACCTCGCCGAGCCGAACGATCGGATCCTCGTCGCGCCGGGCACGACGTCCGATCACCAGCGCGTCGAGACCTTGCTGGCTGGCCTGCTCGACCAGCGCGAGCGCGGGGTAGTCGTCCTCGACCACGCGCGCGCTCACCTGCTCGCGTGCGATCCCGTGCTGTACGAGCAGGCGAGCGACGTCGTCGGTGATCCGCTGCCGGAGCGCCGTGGCTTCGTCGCGGCTGACGAGGGGGTGAAGGCGCTCCTGATCGGGCATCACGTGGATCCCGACCACCCGATCTGTTCCGCTGGCGAGCGCGGCCGCGAAGCGGAGCGGACCCATGTGATCCGCCGTCAGCTCGACGCCCACGCCCCAAGTCTGGTTGGACTTGCTCTCGGTCATGGGGGGAGCATCGGACGCGAAGCGGGGGCCGACAAGCGCGAGTCGGGTGAGGCCGAGCGCCGAGCAGCCGCGATCTTTGCCGCCAGAACGCTGGCATGTTCGGCCAGGTCGCGCTGAGTGCATGAACGACACGCTTGCGTTACACGTGCCCCATGCGAACGAGCTTGGTTCCCTTCAGCCTGAGCCTGATCTGCCTCCTGACCTCCGCGTGTCAGATCCGTATCGTCGATGATGGCGACGACGACGTCGGTGAGAGCGGCGACACCAGCGACGACGCGACCGAGTCGAGCGACGACTCGACAGACGCCACCGACGAGACCGAGACCAGCGAGACCGACACCGACACCAGCGGTGATCAGTGCCCGCCTCCGCCCGAGAGCCCGGCGACCTTCGAGTACGAGATCGACCTCGGTGACGATCTCGATCCCTTCAACACGGACATCGACTGGACGTGCACGGTCACGCAGGCGGGCGTGGGTGAGGGCCTCGACGTCACGCTCGACTGCCCCGAGGCGCTAGGGGCCGTGCACGTGTCGGTCGTCGCGGATCCGAGCTTCTTGCCGCCGATCGACACCGGCGCGACGGTCCAGCTCAGCTACGTGTCCGAGGGGCCGTGGTGGTACAACGTCCGGCTGCGCCTCGACCTCGAGGGCTTTGGGCACTTGCTCACGCTGATCGACGGCGACTCGATCGAGGCCCCGGAGCCGTTCACCTTCGAGCTGCCCTATCCGGTCGAGGTCGTGACGGGCTTGTGCGAGACCTCGCCCGGTGGCTGCGGCGACGTCGAGCGGCTCGGCCTGCGCTTCACGATCAACTCGGAGACGAGCGATCTCTACGATCCCTACTACGCGATCCTGGGCGGCGATCCGGGCACGGAGGTGTGGGTCGCCCAGGCCACGCGCCTCTATGACGTGCAATGCACCGACACCCCCGACGATTGGTATCGCGTACTGATCGCGGACACCGGTTGGGAGTGATCGGACCAGGCGCACGACCGGCCCGGCTAGCGCTCGCGCGACGGTCGTGCGAGAGTCTGCAAACGAGCGCGATGGGCCGGATCCCGCGAATCAAGTCGGTGATGACCCCCTTCCCCCACAGCATCGCGGCCACGGCCACGCTGGAGGAGGCGAAGGGGGTAATGGAGCAGCACCGGATTCGACACCTTCCGGTCTGCGAGGGCCACACCCTGATCGGTATCCTCGGCGAGCGCGATCTCAGGGTCGCGCATCGCGAGCTGTTGATCGTCGGAGACGTGTGCACCCGCGAGCCCTACGTGGTCGAGCTCGAGGCTCCGCTGGACGTCGTCGTGGCCACGATGGCCGAGAAGCTGCTGACTGCGGCGCTGGTCGTCCGCGGCGACAAGCTGGTTGGCATCTTGACCACCACCGACGTGTGCCGAATCTTGGCCGAGGTGCTGCGCGGCCACGAGCCGTCCGACGACGAGGTCGCGTAGGGCTCGCGTAGGGCTTCAGCGATCGCTGTAGCCCGGCAGGTCCAGGCCGTACGCGGGCAGGATCTCGCCGGTCAGCGCCTGCAGCTCGACCTTGGCCTTGAGGTAGTCGATCTGCGCCTGCAGGGCGGTCGCCTGGGCGGCCGTCAGCTCGTCGATCCGGAACAGCACATCGTAGTTGGTCGAGCGACCGACCTCGAAGCGCGCCTGCTCGGCGGCGAGGTTTTGCTCGGCGAGCTCGACCGAGAGCTGGGCCAGCTCGTAACGCTTTTCGGCGCTGCGCTGGTTGTTGACCGCTCGGATGACCGAAGTCGAGGTGGTCTGGCGGATCTGCTTGAGGTTGAGCTCGGCTTGGCGCAGCTCGGCCAGCACCCGCTGGTGGTTGCCCTTGGCCGTTCGGTTCTGGACCTGCCAGGTGAAGTCGAGCGCGCCGGTGACCGTGTACTCGGCGAACAGCCCGTCCTCGCGGATGTCCTCGTTGACGAAGTTCTGGAACGCCTCGCCCCAGCTGCCCTGCTCGCCGAGCTCACCGGTGTTGGCGTCGGGCGAGGTGTCGACGCTGCGGCCGTTGGGCGTGAAGGTGCCGGTGAAGTCGAGCTGCGGAAGGCGCTGGTTCGCGGCTTCGAGCTCGTCGATCCGCTTGCTGGCCAGCGCGACCTCGAGCTGGCGCACCATCGGGTTGTTGGCCAGCGCGCGATCGATCGCTGCGTCGACGTCTACGGGCTCGGCCTCGAACGCGGTCGGGTCGGTGCCCGGCAGCACGCCGAGGGTCTCGCGATCGGCGAACTCCTGGCCCATCAGCGTGCGCAGCTGCAGGCTCGCGTCGAGCAGCCGGTTCTCGGCCAGGATCACGTCGGTCTCGCGCTGGGCCACGCTCTGCTCGACGGCCTTGGCCTCGACCGCGGCGAGCCGGCCAGCGCGGACCTGCGCCTGCGTGCGCTCGAGCTGCTGCTTGGCGAGCGCGACCGATTGGTGCTTGTTGGCGAGATCCCGCTCGGCGTAGAGCACGTCCCAGTAAGCCGAGACGATGTCGCGGACCATGCTCTGGGCCGAATTGAGCTGATCCGCCTCGGCGGTCGAGCGGGCCAGCCGAGCGCGCTCGATCTGGGCCCGGTTGACCCGCACGCCCATGCCGCGCAGCAGCGGGTGCGAGAAGGTCAGGGTCGGGCGGATCTGGTAGCGGGCGAGCGTGGCCGAGCCGAGCGCGGGGTTGAAGAAGCTGATCGGCTGGTCGGTGAGCGTGCGGCTGATGTCGACCCGCAGCGAGATGTTGCCGCCGGTCTCGAGCCGGCGCGAGAAGCCGGCGTAGCCCGAGAGCGAGCGCTCGCCGGTGCTGAAGATGAAGGCCGAACCGCGCGGGGTGGTCTTGGAGATGCTGGCCGAGACGCCCGCGGTGATCGTGACATCGAAGGCTCCGAGCGCGGCGAGGATGTTGGCCTCGCTGATCTCTCGCGCGATCACCTTCGACTGGAGGTCGACGTTCTCCTCGAGCGCGATCTCGAGAACCTCGGAGAGCTGCAGCCGCTCGCTCTCGAAGGGCATATCGACCTGGATCTCGCCGAAGCCCTCGCGCCGCAGCGTGTCGGGATCCTTGCTGAGCGTGGGCGGCTTCGGTCCTTCGGGCTGACCTTCTGCGCCAGGCTCGGGCTGCGTCACAGCCGGCGGTTGCTCCGGGCTGGGCGGTGGCGCCCAAGCGAGCAGCGGTACCGCGTGGGTCAGGAGCAGGGCTGAGAGGAGAGTGGCCACCGCAGTTCGGTCGCCTGACTACGCCGGCGGTGACGCCCGGTCAAGCGGCGTGGCGTCAGACCCGACCGAGGAAGCAGTGTTTCACGGGCTTGGTCAGCCCCTCCGGGCTCGAGGGCTCGCGGGCCTATTTGGTGGGGAGGTGCGCCAACGGCTCAATGTCCCCGGCCTTTCAAAAGAAGTTGCGAGGTCGCCGTAAGCTGTCCCACGTTCGGCGGTTGCTGTTAGGAATGCTCGAAATCACGGAGGAGACGGCTTCCGAGCACGGCGGGTTGGCCCCACTCGGGTGGGCCCGTCGATGTAAGGTGGTCTACCAGGGTCCGTTGCCAGCACGACCACTCGCGCTGATGACCCTGTCTTCCTCCGCCTGCGGCTGAGAGAGACTCGAGTGGCGAACGAGATTCAAGCCTCTCATGCGACCCCTGCGGTACGAGCCGCGGACCCTGTCGGGTCGCGGATGCTCGATGCTCTCGCGGACCCGCCCGCTCGCCAGGACGGAGTGTCCCCGAGCGAGGAGCGAGCGCTGGTCGAGCGGGCGCAGGCGGGCGATCAGCGGGCCGTCCGGGCCCTCTACATGTTGCACGCCGATCAAGTGTTCCGCTGCGCGATCATGCCGCTGGTCCGCGACCGCAACCTCGCCGAGGATCTGCTCGCCGATACCTTTTTGCGGGCGATGGAAAACCTCCATCGCTTCCGCTGGCAGGGCAAGGGGTTGCTTCCATGGTTGATCCGGATCGGCAAGAACCTCTGCCTCGATCACCTGCGCCGAGCCGGGCGCACCGCCGCGTGGCCGGAGGGCTTCGAGCAGCAGATCCCCGACACCTCCGACAGCAACGCCGAGAGCTTGCTCGGCCGCTCCGAGCTGTCCGACCTCCTGCGCAGCCGCATCGACGAGTGCATGACCGAGCTCAACCCTCGTTACCAACGAGTGCTCCAGCTGCGGCTGATCGACAAGCGACCGCGCGAGGAGGCGGCCGGCTTGATGGACGTCACGATCGGGACCCTCGACGTGCTGCTCTTCCGTGCCTGCAAGGCGTTCCGAAAGGTCTGGTCACGCCGATACGGTGGGACCGATCACGGGGGCGGCACCGACGACGCGCCCTATACTTCCCTGCGCTAGCCTAGTCGGCCGACAGCGACCGAGTGGCTAGCGACCCTCTCCGCCCGACCCCACGAAGCGATGACCGAACCTTTCACCACGCCCGACGACGCGGAGCGCCTAGCTGAGATCCGGCGCGAGCTCGCTGCCCTCGGGGAACACGAGCCGAGCGAGGCCGAGCTGGCAATGCTCCGCGATCCGCTCGCGCTCGACGACGATCCCGACATCGCCAGCATCGCGCGCCTGAGCGAGCTCGCTGCCGCGGGGTCGTTCGACGATCTCTCGCAGCTCGAGAAGCACCGCGTGTGGCGAACGATCGAGCGCAGGCTGCCCGGTGAGGGATCGTTCGAGGACCAGCCTAGCGAGACGGGCTCGCGGTCGGGCACGCGCCAGTCCGGTTCGAGCGAGCGGCACTTCGGTCCCTGGATCGCCGCGGGTCTGGCCCTCGCCGCGACGCTGGCTTTGGTGTGGTGGGGTCCCTGGGCCGATCGCACCGCGCCGAGCTCGGGTCCTTCGTCTGCCGAGGTCGCGGAGGTCGGTGACCAAGCCCGCGCGGCCTTGCGGGCGCTCGACGACGGGCTCGACGACACCGCTCGCACCGAGCGGCTGATGGCCGACTATCAGCGTCGGCTCGCGGAGGGCAAACGCCAATGACCGCGCGGAGCTCGTTCAGCCTCCGCACCTGCGCGCTCGTGCTGACGCTCGGGGGGCTCGGACTGTGGGCTTGTGACAACGACGCGAGCGAGCCCGCATCACGGATCGACACCCGACTCGAGACCCACTCGCTGCTGCCGGGTGCTCCCAGCGAGCAGGGGCTCGCCTACATCGAGGCTGCCGCGAACGCCCACCGCGAAGCCGACGCCATCCGTGATCCCGAGGCTCGCGCCGAGCGGCTGCTCATCCCGCTCGAAGCACAGCGTCCAGCCGACGACGGCATCGCCGAGCTCGCCGAGCTCGAGCTGATCGCACGCGCTGCCGAGAGCCTGCTCGAGGCCGGTCAGCACGCGCGGGTGCGCGAGCTGCTCGAGGCCCGGGTCGCGAGCGATCGCTCGCTGCCGATCGATCGGTCCTCGGCGCGCTGCCTGATCGCGCTGGGTGACGCGGCGGCCAAGGACGGCGATCATGCGCTGGCCATGGGATCCTACGCGCGCGCGCTCGAGATGCTCTCGCTGCTGATGGAGGAGATCGAGTCGTGATGTCTGCGCTGCACCATCTTCGTCGCGCGCTGGTCCGCTCGACCTTGCTCATCCCGATGCTGCTGCTCGGGCTCGCCTGCGATGACCCCACCGCAGGGGGCACCGTCACACCCGGGGGCCGCGGCGGCGACTCGGAGCTCGACCCCGAGGGCGAGCAAGAGGGCGAGTCGATGGGCGAGCTCGACCTCCGCCTCGACCGACTGACCGCGCAGCAGACCAAGCTGATCCAGGCCAGCCACGAGGATCCGGGCACCTGCGAGGACCTCTGCGAGCTGTCGCGTGCGATCTGCGAGGTCAAGACCAAGATGTGCACGATCGCCGAGGAACGCGTCGCCGACGACGAGTATCAAGACCTCTGTCGCAAGGCCAAGCAGCGCTGCCGCGAGGCCAGCGACAGCTGCGTGCGTTGCGTCGAGCAACACGAGGGCACGCGCAGCGGTGAGGATGAGCCCGAGCCGGACGCGTGCGGAGCCGTCGAGGCATCGCCCGAGTGATCGGGTTAGCCTCGCCCGGCTCTCATGCTCGATCTCGTCGGCTTCGTCGCGCCCTTCATCATCTATGCTGGCATCCTGGCGCTGCACCTGCTGCTGCCAGCCCGACGGATCGCCGGCTACGTTCGTGACTCGCAAACTGGTGAGCCGCTTCGCTACCGACTCAACGGTCTGAGCGTGCTCTTCGTGGCGGTGCTCGCCTGGGTCGTGGTCGGCTGGCAGGGCTGGTTGCCCTTCGACTGGCTCTACCACCACCGCTGGGGCAGCTTGGCCGGGGCTTGCACGATCGGCGTGCTGTTCACGCTCTGGATCGTCCTGCCCGCGCCATCGACCGGCAAGTCGTTCGTCGCCGACCTGTTCTTGGGTCGGCTCGAGAACCCGCAGTTCCTCGCCGGCCGCGTCGACGCCAAGATGTTCCTCTACCTGGTCGGCGCGGTGATGCTCGAGCTCAACCTGCTGAGCTTCGCGGCCCACCACTACATGGCGTTCCCCGACGATCCCTCGCCGGGGGTGCTGCTCTATCTGGTCCTGCTCAGCTTCTTTGTCTGTGACTACCTATTCTTCGAGCGGGTCCACCTCTACACCTACGATCTGTTCGCCGAGCGGGTCGGGTTCAAGCTCGGCTGGGGCTGCCTGACCTTCTACCCCTACTTCTATGTCGTCGGCCTGTGGGCGCTCGCCGACGAGCCCAACCCGCACGTTGGCTCTGGGCTCACGGTGTTCGCCGGGCTGGTGTTCTTCACCGGCTGGAGCCTGGCCCGCGGGGCCAACATGCAGAAGTTCACGTTCAAGACCGATCCCGAGCGAGTGTTCCTTGGCGTGCTCAAACCAGAGGTCGTCAGCGATGGCGCCCGCAGCCTGCTGTGCAGCGGCTTTTGGGGCGTCTCGCGGCACGTCAATTACCTCGGCGAGATCCTGATGGCCTCGGGCTTGGCGCTGGCGCTCGGGTATCCGTCGAGCCCCTGGCCTTGGCTGTACCCGCTCTATTACGTGGTCCTGCTGTTCCCGCGCGAGCGGGACGATGACCGGCGGTGTGCAGCCAAGTACGGCGAGCTGTGGACTCGCTACTGCGAGCGGGTGCGCTATCGGATCATCCCGGGCGTGTATTGAGGGCGCTTCACTACCCGCCGACACCGAACCACAGTGACAGGCCGAGCAGCACGCTCAGCTCGGTCAGCTGGTTCAGCCGATTGTACTCGTCGTCGACATCGGGGTCGGGCACACCATCGACCTCGTAGCGGCCTCGCGCGTGCGTCCAGTAGTGATTCACGTCGGCCGCGATGTCGATCGAGAGCTGCGGGATGATGAACATATGCAGACCACCACCACCACCGATGGTCGGGCTCAGGAGGTGCGTGGTGAGCTTGTCG
>CBFGLP010001559.1:0-8851 GCA_965649595.1 uncultured Myxococcales bacterium
ATCCAGATCGGCAGCGCCGCCTTGCCGCCGGTCTCGCCCTTGCCGATCTTCTTCGGCACGTCGAAGCCGACCCACGCCACCGCGACGTGGCGCGGCGTGTACCCCGCGTACCACGCGTCGCGGTGCTCGGCCGAGGTCCCCGTCTTGCCGGCCGAGGGTCGACCCAGCGCGCGCGCGGCCTTGGCGGTGCCCTCCTCGACCACGCTCGTCATCATCGAGGTCAGGATGAAGACGACGTCGTCGCGCAGCGCCTGCTGGGGCGCGCGCTCCGGCGTCCACGCCGGCTCCCCGGGGATCTCGATCTTGCGGATCATGGTCGGCTCGAGCTGAGAGCCGCCGCGCGCGAGCGTGAGGTAGCCGGACAGCACGTCGATCGGGGTCAGCTCGCTGACGCCGAGCGCGAGCGCGAGGTTGCTCGCCAGCGCGCCGCGGATCCCCGCCGCTCGCGCGAAAGTGTGCGCGGCCTCGAAGCCGATCGCGTCGAGCAGCTTGATCGCGATCGTGTTCACCGAGTGCGTCAGCGCGACGCGCAGGCGGATGTCGCCGCGGTACTCGTCGGCCTCGAAGTTGGTCGGCCGCCACTTCTCGTAGATCTCGGGCGAGTCCTCGATCAGGCTCGCGGCCGTGAACTGCTTGGACGCCAGCGCGGCGGCGTAGACAAAGGGCTTGAACGACGAGCCGGGCTGCCGCTTGGCCTGGATCACGCGGTTGAAGTCGCCGCGCCCATAGTTGTAGCCGCCGACCATCGCGAGCACCTCGCCGGTGTCGATGTCGGCGACGATCGTCGCAGCCTCGGGGCCCGAGCCGATCTCCGCCAGCGCCCAGCCGGCCGGGAGCCCACGCTCCTTCGGGGCCTCGAGCGCGACGATCCGCCCGGTCGTGATGCCGCCGGCCGGGAACTGCTCTGCGTGCGAGAGCTCGGGGTCGTCGTAGCGGCTGCCCTTCGGCACGTCCACCCAGACCTTCAACATCCCGCCGACCACCGCCGGGAACCCGTCCTCGGGCAGGCCCGCCGTGCGCTCGGCGATCACGACCGGATAGACCTTGCCGACCTCGTGCGGCCCTGCGCCCTGCTTGATCGCGCGGGCCTTGTTCTTGTCCTTGGCCGGCTTGATCCCGTGGCCCCAGCCGCGCCGCTCGTCGATCGCTATCAACCCAGCCTGGAGGCCCTCTCGAGCCTCGCGCTGCAGCTCGAGATCGACGGTCGTGGTGACCGTCGCGCCCAGCCGTCCGAGCCGCTCTTCACCGTAGCGAGTGATCAGCTCGGCGCGGGCGAGATCGACGAACTCCTCGGCGCCCGGCTGGACTTTGGCGTCGTGCACGTCCAGATCGCCCGCGTGCTCGTCGTCGAGCGCCTTGCCCTTGCGATCGACGATGTCGAGCGGCGCCTCGATGAACGTCTGCACGTCCTCGGGCTTGGCGAAGCCGTGCTTTTGCATCTGCTCGAGCACGTAGACCTGCCGGGCCTTGGCCTTGTCGTAGTTCTTGTAGGGCGTCGACGTGCCCGGGGCCTTGGGCAAAGTCGCGAGCAGGGCCGCCTGACCGAGATCGATCTCGCGCACGCTCTTGCCGAAGTAGAAGCGGCTGGCCTCCTCGATGCCGTAGCGACCGTGCCCGAGGTAGATGTCGTTGAGGTAGAGCTCGAGGATCTCGGTCTTGTCGAGCACCTGCTCGAGCCGTCGCGAGATGATCAGCTCCTGGACCTTGCGCTCCATCGTGCGCTCGGGCGAGAGGATGAAGTTCTTGACCACCTGCTGGGTGATCGTCGACGCGCCCTGGCGCATCTCGCCGGCCTTGAGGTTGGCCAGCAGCGCGCGGACCATGCCGACGTAGTCCATGCCCTCGTGGCGGTAGAAGTCCGCGTCCTCGGCAGCCAAGAACGCGTTCTCGACGTGGGCCGGGATGTCGTCGTAGGGCACGAAGGTGCGCCGCTCGGTGAAGATCTCACCGATCAGCACGCCGTGGCGATCGAGCACGCGAGTGACCTGCGGCGGTCGATAGTCGCGCAGCGCCTGCTCGTCGATGTCCTCGATGTCACGGCCGTAGTACCAGAAGATCCCAGCCAGCCCGGCCACGCCACCGACCACGCCGACCACGAACAGGACCACCATGCTGATCACGGTGATCTTCATCCAGCGCGGCGGCTTGTAGGGCTGGCGAGGGCCGGCGTCGGACGGAGCCGGGGGGCGGACGATGAGGGTGTCGGCCACGGGCGAAGTCTACTCGGTCGCCGCGAGCACGTCGTGTGCGCGCGGGAGGGGAAAGAGCACCTGGGCGACGCGTCCGTCGACGCTGCGCAGGTAGAAGCGGGCCCGCTCGCGGGCCAGATCGTCAGGCTCGAGGTCGCCGTCGCGGCCAAGCCAGGCCCGCCTGCGGGCGGAGATCGAGTAGAGGCTCAGCGCCGCAGCGACCGACACGTTGAAGCTCTCGGCGAAGCCGTGGATCGGGATCCGATACTCGAGCTCGCAGGCCGCCTGCGCGGCCGGGCTGAGGCCCTCGTGCTCGTTGCCGAAGATCAAACACAGCGGACGATCGACCGGCACCTGCTCGAGCGTCATCTCGGCGTCGACGCGCGCGCCGGCCAAGACCATTCCGCGGCGCCGGAGATCGGCGACGAAGGGCTCGAGCTCGCGCCAGGGGGTGGTAGCGATCCAGCGGTGGGTCCCACGAGTCGTACCGGGCGCTCGCAGGACTCGCTCGCTCGCCGCGATCACGTGGACCGCCCGAGCGCCGAACGCCTCGGCGCTGCGGACCACGGCCGCGGCGTTGTGCGGATCGTAGGGCGCCTCGATCGCTACCTCGAGGCTGGCGAGCCGGGCCGCGAGCACGGCCTCGATCCGCGCGCGGCGAGCCTCGGTCAGGTACTCGCGCAGGCGCTCGACCACGGCCTGCGGACCGTGGACCTCGACGACTCGCTCGAGATCGCGTCGGTTCATGCGTCAGCCCTCAAGCGGGATCTTCCATCGCCGGGCTGCCGGGCGCGTCGGAGTTGCTGGGATCGCGGTCGATCGGACCGTCGGGGACACGCCAGCTGCTCGTCTCGCCCTCCACCGCGCCCGGCTCCGCCCAGGGCAGCTCGCCCGGCAGCGGCGGCACGACGCCCCAGCTCGCGCCGACGTCGTTGGCCGGTGTGGCCCACTGCACGCTTGCCTCGAGCCACGCCGATCCTTCGCCGTCACCGAGCAAGCCGGTCAGCGCCCGCTGGATCTCGGTCGCGGCCATCAGCGCCTCGATCTCGGCCACGCAGGCCTCGGGGTCGCCACGCTCGATCGGGTCGAGCACGATCGGCTGGATCTCGTAGGCCGCGAACTCCTCGTCGCTGATGCGCCCGCGCTCGCGCATCAGCCCATGAATGAGGTGGAGCTTGGCGATGAAGCGCTCGTCGAGCTCGCCCTTGCAGTAGTGCTCGTGTCGCCGCACCGGGCTCGGCAGCATCAAGGCCAAGAACGCGGCCTCGAGCGAGGTCAGCTCGCTCGGGTGCTTTCCGAAGTAGTGGCGGGCCGCGTTGGTGATCCCGTACACGCCTGGGCCGAACTCGATCACGTTGAGGTAAAGCTCCATGATCCGCTGCTTGCTGAGCGCCTCCTCGACCCACCAGGTCAAGAACAGCTCCTGCAGCTTGCGCGAGAGCGTGCGCTCGTGGCTGAGCAGCACGTTCTTGACCATCTGCATGGTGATCGTCGAGGCGCCGAGCCGGACCTTGCCCTCCTCGAGGTTGCGACGCAGCGCGACCTCGAGCTGGTTGGTGTTGAAGCCCTCGTGACGGCGGAAGCTGCCGTCCTCGGTGGTCAGCACGGCCTCGACCATGTAGCGCGAGATCCCGGCCAGCGGCGTGAAGCTGCCCGATCCGGGGTAGAGCTGCAGCGTCCGGGTCCGACCATCGCGCATGACGACCCGATGCGTGAAGCCGCCGCGCAGGCGCTCGGAGTCAGCCAGCGGCGGCGTCGCGCGGACCTTGCAGCGATCGAGCCCGACCTCGCCGTCCAGCACCAGCGCGTCGAGGTTGGCGAAGTCGGCCTCGAAGCGAACGTTGGCCTCGAACTCGCCGGCCAGCTCGAAGCCTTGCAGGCCGGGGATCAGCTCGCGCGGGATCGCGTCGAGCACCTGCTGGCATCCAACCTCGGGGACCTCGAGCGCGAGCCGGTAGCGACGAGCCTCTCGCTCGATCGGGTGGTTGAGCTCGCCGCGCGCGACCAGACGGACGCCGTTGCGAGCCAGCTCGAGCCGCTCGAGCTCGAGCCGGCGGGCAGCGGGATCGAGGCGCGCGTCGACCTCGACGGTGAGCCCGATGTCGCGCACGACCTCGCGCGCGAGCAAGCGATGGCTGACGTTGAGGCCCGCGAGCGCGAGCGTGCCGTCGATGTCGGCGACCCCACCCCCGAACGCCAGCTCGACGTGACCACCGATCGTCGCGCGCTCCGAGTCGACCACCGGCAGCCCCTCGAGCACCTGCGGCACGCGGCCGAGCTCGAACGACTGCATGTCGAGGGCGATCCGACCGGCCGAGAGATCCCGCGCGAAGCGGCCGTTGATCGACCAGAGATCAGTGGTCTCCTCGGGGTTGGTCGAGCCCGCGTCCTCGTCGTCGAACCCACCGGACAGCTCGACCCGCAGCTCGCGGGCGTGCTCGTCGAGCAACACGATCTCGCCGTGGACACCGGCGACCGCGATGTTCTCGTCGATCCGGGTCGCGCCGCCGCGCAGGTCGATGGCCAGCGGAAAGCGCAGCCCGCCCGCGTCGTCGGCCTCGATCAGCGCGTGCAACGATCCCGCCCGCAGCGGGCGACCGAGACCCAGCTCCGCCGCCACGCTGGTCAGACGAAGATCGACCCGCCGCTCGCTCGGCTCGACGCTGGCCGCCAGCTTGCCGGTCACCTGTCGCGCCTCGCCTTCGCGCAGGGAGAAGCCCAGCTCGCGCAGCTCGATCGCCTCGGGGGTCAGGCGAGTTCGACGGCGCAGCCAGTGTCCGCCACGTGACTCCTCGTCGGCGTCGAGATCCCGGACCCGATCGGCGAGCCGCTCGATCGCGCCACGGCTAGCCCGAAGCTGTCCGCCACGTGCGGCCACTTCCGTGACCTCGAAGCGCGCTGACCATAGCGCCTCACGATCGAGCGCGACCTCGACCTCGTCGAGCGAGAGCTCGAGCTCCTCGCCGCGAAGCTCGATGTCCTCGAGCGACGCGTCACGCCAGCTCAGCTCCAGCTCGCCGATCTCGACCTCCAGATCGAGCCGTCGCGCCAGCCGCTGCTCGAGCTCCCGCTTCACCATACCTTTGGCCCAGCGCGGAGCAGTTGCTAGCGCGACGCCAGCGAGCAGCACGAGCACGAGCACCCCTACGCCCGACCAC
This sequence comes from uncultured Myxococcales bacterium, assembly GCA_965649595.1. Taxonomy (GTDB): domain Bacteria; phylum Myxococcota_A; class Polyangia; order Nannocystales; family Nannocystaceae; genus Plesiocystis. The sequence continues at coordinate 5,348 of CBFGLP010001559.1, forward strand.
GCGGCCACCTTGATCCATCGCGGACCGACGCGGCGCGGCGCTGGCGAGGGCGAGACCATGGCAGCGGGGACCTTAGCAGGCTCGGGTCGGACCATCGTGATCTCGACTCGCGCGGGAGCAGCGTCGGCTCGTCACCGACTGGTGGGATGGCACCTGCGCGCTCATGCCACTGGCCCTACGCTCGAGCGCCGCGATTTCGTTCATGCGTGCTCGCGCGACCGCGCCGCCGATTTGGTACATCACGAGCCCATGCTCACGTGCGCATGACCCAAACGAGAGAGGGGTGTCGCTTCCGCGACACCCCTCTCGGCTCGGCTGGACGGCCTGGACGGCTCAGCCCTTGCACTGATACGCGAAGATCACCGCCTGATCACCGCGCCGAACCGGAATCAAGAAGATCTGGTTGCTCTTCAGCGAGACGTCCATGTTGACCAAGCTGGTGCCGCCACGCTGCAGCTCGGTGTGGAAGTCGAGCTTGTCGTCCTTCCCGCCGAGCAAGCTGAGCTTGACGTTGTGGCCAGACTTGAACTTTTGGTCCACGACCGTACCGAGCTCGAGCTTGAAGTCCTTGGCGTCGAGCAAGCGAAAGCCCTTGTAGCGGGCGAACTCGGGCGCTTGCAGCTGCTCGGCAAGGAACGCGAGGTCCTCGGGGATCTTGCCGTCGCCCTCCTGGCTGGCCTCGACGGCGTGGATTCGACAGGTCGCCGAGGTGACCGCCGCCTCCACGATCGCGGGGCTCATCGTGATCGCACCGCCGACCAACACGGCCGGGAGCGCGAGCAAGCTCGTCAAGGTAGAAGCCAGAATCTTCGCGTGCATGCTGCGGTGCCTCATAGCGAACGCTCGCTGTCGACGGGCTCTTCGTCTTCCGTGACCCAGATGACGGTGGTGGTGCCTCGGTTGCCCTCGATCTGGGAGATCGTGCCGGTGCGGCCACCGAACTCGATTCGTTTGATCTCGGCTTCGCCGGGCTCGGGCTGCGGGAAGTTCTCGAGCTTGGTTGCCTCACCCGGACGCGGGGTGATGATCCCCTCCGGCGCGAGGGCCATCTGCGGGGGTGCTTGATCGAGGGTCGGATCGGGCGCCTGCGAAGCCGTGCTCGGCTTCGTCGGCGGCTGCTCCGACGCCGACTCCTCCGTCGTATTCGAGGCGGTCTCCGGCTCACCCTCTGGCGTGCTGATCGACTTGGTGATCACCACGGCGAGCACGCCGGCCGCCGCCACGGTCGCGAGCGGCACGCGAAGCGGTCGCGCCCAGCTCAGCAAGCGCTGCCACCAGGTCGGCGGGGCCTCGGCCGCCTCCTGCAAACGAGACTCTCGCTCGACCGTACGATCGAACGCATCCCAGATCTGCTCGAAGCGGGCCTCGGGCACCCGCTCGGCCTGATGCTCGAGCGTGCCCACGACCATCGAGCGCATGAACTCGAGATCCGCGAGCTTGCTGGCGAGCTCGGGATCGCCATCGATCAGCTCGGCCAAGCGAGCTTCGCCGACTCCGTCGAGCTCGTTGTCGAAGTAAGCCGAGAGCTGTTCATCGATCTCGTGTGCGTGAGACTGGCTCATCACATGCCTCCCCCGGCCGCTTCGGCCGGTTGCTCGCCCCCGGTGACATCGGATCGGGACCGGGCCTGCCCCACCCGCTTTGCCTGCAGCTGCTCGTAGGCCTCGGCTTCCATCTGCTCGAGCTCCTGCGAGGGCAGGCAGGCGCCGAGACGCTCGGTCAGCAGCTTTTGCATGTTGCGCCGTGCATGGAAGAGACGGCTCATGATCGTGCCCTTGGAGCACTTCATCGCTTGCGCCATCTCTTCGTAGGACATGCCCTGTAGCTCGCGCATGACGATCACGGCGCGGTGCTTGTCGCTCAAGTGCTCGAGGCTGGCCTCGACCGCTGCGAGGATCTCCTTGCGACGGAGCATGTCCGACGGATCTCCGAAGCCGGCCAACCCAGGCGCCACGTCCGTCGGGCTCTCGTCCTTGGCGTCGTGACGCAGACCGTCGTCGAACTCGACATCGCGGTGGCGCTTGGCCTTGCGCAGATGATCGATGCAGAGATTGGCCACGATCCGATACAGCCACGTATAGAAGCTCGAGTTGCCCTCGAACTTCCCGATGTATCGGTGGACCTTGATGAAGCTCTCCTGCACCACGTCGAGCGCGTCTTCCTGGTTTCGGAGGAATCCGTAGGCGACCGCGTAGACCTTGCGCTGGTAGCGCTGCATCAGGACTTGGAATGCGCGCCGGTCTCCGCCTTTCACGGCGGCGACCAGAGCCAGGTCCTCGGCGTCTGTGGAAACCACGTGTGTTGCTGCCTTTGGACGGGGGAACCGCAGCCCTATTCAGGGTCCCAGCGGCACGAAGAGGCGGTTCGAGCGAACCGGGGCTGCGGGAGCGAAGGTCGCTGACCAAAGCCGAGGTGATCGCGTGGGCGAGCTCGGCGCGGAAACGCGAGCCGACGCGGGCGAGTGCGTTGCCCGGGTTATACCCAATGCGGACGCCAAAGGCCGAAAGCCTGCCGAGGATCTGGCCGCGAGGGGCTCTACTGGAGCTTCTGAGCCCTACTGTGGCCTTCGGACCAGCGTTTCGAATGTTTGCGAGCGAGCGCACGCGCTTTGCGCGAAAGCCGAGACGGACTGGTCGGCCCAGCATTGTCGTGGGGTTCGCGGTATATCCACGCGACGCGGATGCGGGACGCGACGACGCTGTTGGTTGGCTTCCTCGCCGCGGTCCGCCGCTTCGCTCGGCGTCGCGCCGTCCTCTCCCTCGGGCTCGAGATCTTCATCGTGGCCCAGCTCTGCGCCCTGGCGCTGCTCGGAGTGGTCGCATGGACACTTCGAGGAGACCTCGGGCAGGTCGCGGCCGCGGGGGTCGGCGCGGTGCTGCTGGCCGCAGCCACGGGAGTGGCCACACACCATCTTCGACGGCTGCGTAGCCCGATCGCCGCTGCGCGAGCCATCGCACGCGCAGAGGGTCCACTGCGTGTCCGAGCGACCGCGAGCGAGCTGCGTGCCGACGCGGTGCTTCGGCACGAGATCTTGGGTGCGACCGAGCTCGCCGACGCGCTCGAGCGTGGGGGCGAGCATCCGAGCCTCGCCTCGCCCGAGCTCGCGAGCGCTTACGTCGAGCGCATCGGCGAGCTGACGACGGAGCTCGATGCTCGGCTGGCCCTGCCCCCGCCACGGCTCGGGCTGCGCGTATTGCTGGCTGCGCTGGTGTTCGCAGGCCTGCTCGGGTTCGTCGGCAGCGAGGTGGGCATGCGCGCGGCGACGCTGGTGCTCTCGGGCTCGGACGCACGTCCCCTGCCCCCACCCGCGCCGGTCTGGACCTCGCTCGAGCTGACCCTCGATTACCCGGAGCACACGCGACGGCCCGATCGCCGCGTGCCCAATCCGAGTGGCAGCCTCCGGGTGCCAGCAGGCACCTCCGTGCAAGTGCTGCTGCATCCGAGCGAGCCCTGCCCTTCGGCCCGGACGGGCCGACGAAGCCCTTCGGCCCGGACGGGCCGACG
>CBFGLP010001560.1:0-2725 GCA_965649595.1 uncultured Myxococcales bacterium
CCGCGCGGCGGCAGGTGGACGTGGAGATCACGGGTCTCGAAGCCATTTTGGACCGGCACCGCGCCGCGGGGAATCTGCACGAGCAGGTCGAGCTGGTGCGCCGACGAGCTCGGGTTGGTCAGCACAACTTGGCAGACATAGACCGTGTGCACGAGCAAGTCGCCGCTCACGTACTTGTCGTGGCGATAGTTGTCCTCATAGCGGTAGCGATCGTCGGCGCGGAAGTAGTTTTGGCTGACGAGCACCCCGATTCGCTGCTCGCTCGGCGAGACGGCGGCGAGCTGCTCATGAAACACGATCATCGGCGTGCTCGCGCGCAGCGTGGCGCGGCCATCCTCGCCAATCCGGCGCTCCGACGCGGCGGCCTCGAAGGGCAGATCGAGGACCGCGAGCGCACAGAGCATCTCGGCGAAGCATTCAGTCGCGCCCACGAAGTACCCGGACAAGAACGGGCCGCGGCTGCCGGTGGCGACGTAGTTGGCGAAGTCGCGCCAAAAGGCGTTGACGCAGATCAGCTCGGCGTCCTGATCGGCGATGAGCCGACGATAGTAGTTGTTCTCGGCCCACTCCTCGGTCTTGTCGAGCGGCTGGAAGAAGCGCCGGACCTCCTCGCGGGCCTCGAGATCACCACGCGCGAAGTCGTCGTCGTCGTCGAGCGAGCGCTCGCGCTCCATGACCTCCTCGGCAGAGAGCGCGCCACGTTTGCGTGCTTGGCTCGGTGCCCGGGCTGGGGCGGATGCAGCCGAGCGCGGAGCGGGAGCGGCCCCCGGAGCCGGCGGCGGAGCGAACCCAGCCGGGCCCATCGTCTGCCCGCCGAATCCGACGGTTCGCGTGGCCCCGGCCAAGGGCACCGAGTCCATGGTGGACTCGTCGGCCTCCAGCGCGCTGCCCCTCAAGGCCGTATCGAATTCCTCGTTGTCGCTCTCCAGGTCAGGAGGCAGCAGATCGAAGAGATCGTTGACGTGCCGCGCGGTCGGGCCCCGCTCGCCCGCGCTCCGCTCGGCCAGCAGGATCTTCTCGAGCGCGTTGAGCCGCCCGTAGGCCCAGGGCTCGAGGTAGCCGTCGAGCGGGTCGCTGAGCAAGTAGTGATCCATGAAGGTCTTGTCGCGCTTGTTGGCCAGGTAGGGCTTCACGACCGCAGCGAAGAACTCGGGATCCTTGCGGGCCAAGAACAGGTGCAGCTCGTGACAGGCGTACCTGCTGTAGCGCTCGCGCTGCTGCTCGGACGAGAGCGTCGGCCAGCGGGTCACGAACTCGAACTCGCGCAGGTGATCGTCGCCGGACAAGGTCGAGAGCAGCGCGTGGGCCTTGCCGATGCTGTCGACGCACTCGAGCTTGGCCGTGCGCACGTCATCGATCACGAGCTCGGCATCGCCAGCCAAGCACGCTCGTTGCTTGCGCAGCACGAAGTGGCTGCTGGGGTCGAGCGCGTCGAGCAGTCGACGATCACGCGGAGCGAGCTCGGACTCGGGCAGCGCGAGCTCGGCCGCGGCCTGCGAGGTCGAGTCGACGGCCACGACGCGCACGAGCGTGGCGTGAGCCAGATGCTCGCGCGGCAGCGTGACGCGTCCCTCGGGATCGGGCACGAGGTTGAGGACCACGCACGCCGACGCCGAGAGAAAGTCGAGGTTGCTCGAGGTCGGAGCCGTCGGTTGTGGCTCGGGCCGAGCCATGCCGCCGGCACGCAACCGAGGCGCCTCGTCGGCGGACGCGGCGTAGGCCGAACCCGCAGCGGCGCTGTCGAGCCCCGTCGAGGTCGTGCGCAGCGCCCACGGGTTGAGCAGCAGACCGGGGCGCTCGAGCATGTTGCCGGGGAACACGTCAGCGCGCTTGCGATCGAGGATGTAGCGGTACTCGTCGCCGATGTCGCGACCCGAGAGATAGATAGAGCGTGCGCGCGAGCCCAGCTGCTGTTCGGGCCCGCGCAGGTGGGCGTGATCGAGGGCCGCCCGGGCGTCGCGCTCGGGCACGAAGCGGCGCGCGAACACGTGGACACGCGTCGAGGGGGTCACGCCCGCGAGGCTGATCTGCAGCTCGCGCTCGTCGAGCTCGAGCGCCCAGACCCGCAGCGCCGCGGCGCGAGTGAGCTCGAGGCGCCAGCGACCCCCGATCGCCCAGCCACGGACGAGCTTGTCCTCGCCCACGCGGATCACCGCGCGCTGGCCATCGAGCTTGTAGGTCAGGTCGTATGAGCCGGGCTCGAGCCCGCGCACGTGGACGCCATCGTCCGCGAGCTCGAGCGCGTCGCTGCAGTCGCGTCGGAAGCCTCCGCCGCTCTGCTCGAGCAACGATAGCGCCTCGTGCACGCTCGCCCCGCTCGGCCGCGGCAACACGAGCTCGCGGCCGGCCGTGGTGTGGATATCCATGGGCAAGCGAAAGTCCGGCCGTGCGAGCGTCCACTCGCGTCGCCGTCCGCTGCCGAGCGTGGCTTGCAGCCAACGAATGTCCGCGATCTCGCCGAGCTCGAGGCGCCCACGTGCGTCGCTCTGCAGGCGCGTGTGCACGTGCGCCCGAAAGTCTCGGTGCGAGAAGGCCAGCGCAACCTCGACGCCGGCCCGCGGCTCGCCCGACTTGCCGAGCACGAAGAGCACGTGGCCCTCGGCGGTCTTGCTCAGGTGTAGGTCGGCGACCTCCGAGCCGAGGTCGAGCTCGTTGATGCTCAGCGAGCTCTCGGCCGAGAGCTCGACGTCGCGCTGCTCGGTCACGCTGCGAACCTTGCCGCGAA
>CBFGLP010001561.1:0-5713 GCA_965649595.1 uncultured Myxococcales bacterium
CGCCCCACGGGATGCTGAGGAATATAGATTTGCGTGCCGAGATCCACGTCGACGCCGTCGATCTGCAGCCAACCATACTGCGCGGCTGGATCGCCCGGCAAGCGCACCAGCGTGTAGTCGAGCCCGAGCGAGGTCGCTAGGAAGGTCCCGCCCTCGACCACCGTCCACTGGTAACTCTGCTGGCTCGCGCAGGACTTGGTCTGGTAGCCAAACCATATCTCCTGCGTGTCGACCTCGGCTTGCGACGACACGCAGTGGTTGTTGGTCAAGAAGTGGTTCGCAGTCGAGATCAGCGAGCCGGTGCAGACATAGAGCTTCTCATCGGCGCTCGACATATAGAGCATTCGACCGATCGGACGCGCGCCCTCGGCCACCTTGCCCTCGAAGCAAGCCGCCGGGCGCATATCGTCGGCCGACTCGCCCTGGCCGCAGATCGTCCGCAGCTGCACGTCATCGGCCTCGCTGACGCGGCCGCCGTAGAGGCTGACCTCGCCGATCCCGACCCGATCGACCACGAAGCCACCGCGGCGGGCACCGCTGCCCGCTCGCAAGGTCAACACGATCCTGTCACCCGGCACCGCGCGCGCCCACACCTCGCGACCGGACTCGTGGAACACCTGGACCTGCGCACCTCGACTATCGTGAACGAGCACTTCATCGCCCTTGGCCAGCTCGAGCGTGGCAAAGCGCAGCTTCAGGAAGGTCGCGCCCGGCTCGTGGATCTCGAGCGTCTCCGACTCCATTGGTCCGAGCTGCGAGCCGGCGGCGTGCTCGGTCTCGATCACGGCGCCGACCCGCGCGGACGCAGGTCGCTCGGGCTCGGCGTCCAGATCGATGTCCGCGAGCGATTGATCCTCGTCACAGCCGACAATCATCGAAATCGCGAGCGCGAGCCGAGCCACTCGGCGGCGCTGACTACCAGGGGCGAGCTTCGTACGCATGGCAATGCACGACCGTGGACCGCAACGCGGGGAGCGTCCGGCTGGCCGCACGAATCTCCGCGCGAGCAGGGCTTTGCTGCGCGAGCGCTCATCAGCCTCGCCGCCGTCGTGCTCGACCGAGCCGGCTCGGCGAAAGCAGCGACCCGCCGCGACCGAGGTCGACGGCGGGTCACCCGAGCGGCGCGCCCCTCACGGGCGCGGCCAACTACTTCTTCACGTTGAGATCGGTGTCGTACACGATCACCTGACCGAGCCCGCCGAGCTGCTCCTCGAGCTCCTTGGCCTTGCCGACCGCGACGATCTGCAGCTCGCCGCGATCGAAGATCTGCTTGGCCGTCTCGTGCAGGCGGTCCTGCGTCATCGCGGCCACGTCGGTCCGATACTTCGACCAGAAGTCGTCGGGCAGCCCATAGAGGCGCGCGGTCACGGTCAGGTTGGCGGCCGAGTCGACTCCTTCGGCCACGAGCGCGAAGCGACCCGAGACGAACGCCTTGGTCCGATCGAGCTCGTTGGCGGCCACCGGCGCGTCGGCGAGCCCGTAGATCAGCTCGATCAGCGCGTCGGAGAATTCCCGCGCGGTCTTGTTCTTGGTCGAGCCGCCGGCCATGAACATGCCGCCGTCGAAGCCGTACTCGAAGCTCGAGTAGGCCCCGTAGGTCAGCCCGAGCTGCTCGCGCAGCACGAAGTTGAGCCGCGTCGACATGGTCCCACCGGACAGCACCGAGTCGAGCACCTCGCCCTCGAGCCAGCCCTGCTCGCCGATCTTCGGCGCGGTCGTGACCACGTAGATGTTCGCCTGCGCGCTGGCCTTGCGGTCGATGATGTGTACGGTCGGCTTGGTCACCGGCTGCGCCGTCGCCTTCGGCACCGGCACGTCCGCGCTCTTGGCCCACTTGCCGAACAACTTCTTGGCCAGCTTCTCGGCCTGCTTGGGATCGACGTCGCCGGCGATCACCAACATCGCGTTGTTGGGCACGTAGTGGCGCTTGTGGAACGCGACCACGTCGTCGCGGGTCAGCGCTTGGATCTCGGCGTCGGTCGGGAACACCCGGCCGTAGGCGCTATCGGCCCCGTAGGCGATGCGCGCCGCGAGCACGCCCGCGAGCGCCTGCGGGTTGCCCTTGGCCGCGCGCACGGCTTGGATCGTCTGCTCCTTGAGCTTGGTGATCGAGTCCTCCGGGAACGCCGGCGTCGTCGCCTGCTCGGCGATCAGCTCGAGCGCGAGCGGGAGATCCTTGCTCAGAAAGGTCCCGTCGATGCTGGCCAGCTCGTCACCCGAGCTCGAGCCCATCGAGCCGCCAGTCATGTCGACCTTCTCGTCGATCGTCGCCTTGTCGCGCTTGGTCGTGCCCTCGGTCAGCAGCGCCGCGGTCATCTCGGCGACCGTCGGGCGCTCGCTCGGGGCATAGATCTCGCCGGCGCGGACCTCGAGGCTGACGCTGACCAGCGGCGACTCGTGATCTTCGAGCACGATCAGCTCGAGCCCGTTGTCGAGCGCCGTGATGATCGGCTTGGGCAGCTCGACGGGCGCGGGCGCCTCGATGCCCGGCAACGGCGGCAGTTGCTCGAGCTTGGCCCGCTTCGCCGCCGCCTCCTTGGCCTTGGCCGCCTGCTCGGCCGCCTCGGAGTCCTCGGTCGGCTGCGGCTCCACCTTGGTGTCGTCCGGCGGGGTCGTGTCCGGCTCGGACTTCTTGCAGGCCAGCAGGGTCAGGCTCAGGGCCATCAGCCCGGAAATCGAGATGATCCGACGCATCACTGCATCCCTCCCATGCCGAGGCCGCCCGCCGCGGCGCCGGGCTCGATGTCGAAGGTCACGCTGCGCTCATTGGTCAGGTACTGCTGCGCGACCCGCTGGATGTCCTTGACGGTGATCGCGTCGAAGCGCTTGTAGTCGCCGTTGAACTTGTCGGCGCCGCCAAAGAAGACCTCGTAAGTGGCGAGCTCGCTAGCCTTGAACAAGGTGCCGCCGAGCGACTGCACGTACTCGACCTTCTTCTTGGCCCGCGCCTTGTCGAGCTCGGCCTTGCTCACGCCCTTGCTACGGACCAGCTCGATCTCCTCCCACAGGACCTTGCGCGCGTCCTCGGGCTTGACCGCGTTGGCCGGGATCAGCAGGGTCACCAGCTGCCCGGGCCCGTAGGTCGGGATCGGGAAGCCGGTCATCATCGTCACCTGCAGCGCGAGCTTGTCCTTGTCGACCATCCGCTTGTTGAGCCGCGCAGAGTCACCGTCGGTGAGGATCGCGGCCAGCAGCTCGAGCGCGTCGCGGTCCTTGGTCCGCGGCGGCGGCACGTCCCACGAGACCAGCACCGCCGGCACCGGCGCGAGCGGATCGACGACCTTCTTGTAGACCGCCGCGGTCTGCTCCGGCTCGGCCGGATACTGCCAGGTGTTCTCGGGCCCGCGCTGGATCCCGCCGAAGTGCTTCTCGATCAGCGCCTTGGCCTCGGCGGCCTCGAAGTCTCCGACGACCACCAGCGTGGCGTTGTTGGGCACGTAGTAGGTGTCGAAGAAGTCCTGGAACGCCTTGACCGGCGCGTTGCTGAGGTCCTCCATCGAGCCGTAGATCGAGTGCGAGTACTCCCAGCTCGAGTAGGCGGTCGCCGGCCAGTCGAGCAGGATCGTCTTCACGAAGGGCTGGTTCTCCTGCTGCTGGCGAACCTCCTCCTTGACCACGTCCTTCTCGTTGGCGAGCGCCTCCTCGGTGATCGTCAAGGCACGCATGCGATCGGCCTCGACGTAGAGCATGCCCTCGAGGAAGTTGGACGGGACGATCTGAAAGTAATTGGTCCGATCCGACTCGGTGTTGCCGTTGAGCGAGCCACCGGTCCCGTCGACGTACCAGGCGTAGGCGCCTTCGGGCACGTTCTCGGACCCGTTGAACATCATGTGCTCGAACAGGTGCGCGAAGCCGGTGAAGCCCTGCTTCTCTTGCGCCGCGCCGACCTTGTAGGTGATGTACGTGGTGACGACCGGCGCCGAGTGATCCTCGCTCAGGACCACCTTCAGGCCGTTGTCGAGCGTGTAGCGCTCGATGGGGATGTTCTCGCTGCTCTTCTTGCTGCCGCCCGTCGGGGGGGCCAGCCAGAGCAGCGACGTGCTCAGCGTCGCGATCAGGAGTGTTTGCATGGGGATGCTCGAGTGGTGGTCGCCCGAGAGTGTCCTCGCAGCTTCGTGCAAGGCCAAGTCGTGCAGGTTTCGCCATGCTCACGACCGATCGCGGCGTACCCTCGCGGATCGCCATCGTGTGAGCGCACCCACGCTGGCTGATCGAAGCATTGCCGCGCTCACCGAGCGTACCGGCCTTTAGACCCGATTTTCCCTCTCGTAGAAACGATGTGCCCCGGTGCGCCATCCGCAACGCTTTCGCAAGCGCTCGATCGCGGCTCGCCTAACGTGACGTGCCGCGAGGTCCTGCATGTCCGCCGAGCTCGATTCACCCCTCCATGGCCACCCACGCGAGCCCTCGCAGGCGAGGACCTACCCCTTCGAGCCCGTGTTCGAGCTGCTGGTCCGCCTGCCCGAGCGCGAGCTCGAGGCCCGCTTGACCCACCACTTTCGGATGAGCGCCGCCGCGTGCATCGGATGGGTGACGCCACCATACGCCGAGCTGCACGTGCCCGAAGCGCAGCGGCACTTTTGGTCACCGCGTCTGGCCTTGACCTTCGACGAACACCCCGAGGGCACGATCGTACACGGCGTCTATCGCCCAGAGCCAGACGTGTTCACTGGCTTCATGTTCGGGCACACGGCGTTCGTCTCGCTCGCGCTGGCGGGCTTCTTCGTGGGCGTCGCTCAGGTGACCCTCGGCCAGCTCGCGTGGGCGCTGATCGGGCTTCCGATCGGGCTGCTGCTCTCGGGCCTGCTCATCGTCGCGGCCAAGCTCGGCCAGAAGCTCGGACGGGACGAGATGCGGATGCTCCGACGCGAGCTCGATCAGGCGCTCGCGCAGACGAGCGCCTCCTGAGCCCTACCTGCACATGGCCATCAAATCCTGCGACGTCGCCGACCCAGCGAGCCCGCGATCCCGAGCGCCAGCAACGAGCCGAGCAGGCCCTGGGTCCGCTCGCGGTCGCTGTCCGGCACCGAGCAGTTGCAGCCCTCGTCCACGTCCCAGATGTCATCCGCGCCACCGAGGTCATCGACGGACGCGGTCTCGGACCCGATCTCGTCTTCGCCGCTCGAGCTCTCGTCGGTTCCAGACTCGCTCGTGGTGTCGCCATCACCATCGCCAGTCTCGGTGTCCGCCGTCTCACCGGCGCTCGTCTCCGTCGAGTCATCGCTCGTGTCGGTCTCGGACTCGCTCTCCGTCGCCGTGTCCGACTCGCTCGTCAGGCTGTCCATACCGTCACCGTCGAGATCCTCGGCGGTCTCCGGCTCGTCGTCGCTCGGCAGCTCATCGGGCTCGCCCGTGTCCGGCTCGGGGGTCTCCGAGCAGTCGTTGAACCCACAGCACGGGTCGAACTCGATGACGGCGATGATGTCGGAGAGCGCCTGCGCCAGGGCGGCCTGGTTATTGGCGTCGTAGTAGTCGAGCGCCCCGCCCGAGCCCCAGTCGGCCATGTTGTTCAGCTGCGTGACCGCGGCGGGCGCGTCGACGCCGTCACCGAAGCCGATCACGCAGCTGAACAACATGGCCGACTGGGGCTCGGGCGGGGCGCTCGACTACTACGACGCCAATAACCAGGCCAGATCGGAAGAGCACACGTCTAACTCCAGTCACTTGGTACGCGATCTCGTATGCCGTCTTCTGCTTGAAAAAAATAAAGAAG
>CBFGLP010001562.1:0-3642 GCA_965649595.1 uncultured Myxococcales bacterium
GGGTGAGCACGGCGAGGCGATGTTCAGGCGGATGCTGCCGGAGACGCCGGTCGGGCAAGGCAGCATGGCGCTCGAGGCTGGGCCGACCAGCAAGGCGCTGCCGCAGGGCTTCGGCGGCTCGTCCGGTTCGCAGGGTGACGAGAGCTGAGTCGGATCAGACGATGCGGTGGCTGACGATTCGATAGCCCGGCGGCACGCGAAAGGGCTTGTGGACCTGCCAAGGGGTCCACGCGAGCAAGACGAGCGTTGCGAGCCAAAGCGAAGTAGCGAGGGCTCCGATCCCAGGACCGAGCAGCCATGCCGGCAGCAAGAACAGAGGCATGAGCGTCGTGGCGACGGGTGCTTGTCGGACCACGTCGTTCCACAGCAGCGAGGCGAGCAACACCGAGCAGGCGAGCACGATGTTGCGAGCGTCGGCTGCGAGGTCGATGGCCGCTCCCAACACGACCCATGGTGCCGCCCAGAGGCTGAGGTCGTAGCCGCGGCGAAGAGCGGCGGGTACCGGTCGAATGCGCCGCGAGAGGTGGAAGACCCGAGGTTCTCGTGATCGAGATCGGAACGGGTCGTCCCCGCAAGTCGTGTCGAGTGCTTCGAGGTCGAGCTCCACGCGGATGGGCTTGGTGATCTCGATGGGCGCGTAATGGACGATTGCGATGTGCGCAACGATGCTCAGCGCCACGAGTGCCCAAGACTCCGGGAGCGACATGCGAACCCGAGCCTAGCACCGACGATTCGCCGCGCTCGAATCGTCGATTCTTCACTCGCGGGTGATTCGAATTGTCTCGATGACCGGCCGCTCGCCTGCGAGCACCCGCCGCTCGAGCTCGCGGACGATCAGCGGATCCTCGCAGCGGCCGATGATCGTGTACTCGCCGTCGAAGCTGCGCACGACCTCGGTGGTGATGAAGAACTGCGCCGCGCTGGTGTTCGGTCCGCGGTTGCCGAGCGCGAGGATCCCCGCCTGATCGAACACGGTCCCGATCGAGCGCTCGTCTTGCAACGAGAAGCCGACGTCCTCGTCTTCGCCGAGCCGACCGCCCTGCACGAACAGGCGCTGTTCGGCGCGATGGAACGAGAGCCCGTCGTAGTAGGGCCGCGTGACCCATTCTCCTAGGCTGGGATCGAGAAAGGGCCGAAGCCCGCGCGCGAGCCCGACGAAGTTGGCGACCGCGAGCGGGGCGACGTCGGCGAGCAGCTCGCAGTGGACCTCTCCCGTGTCGGTGACGATCGTGGCGCGCAGCTGCCCGGACTCGGGCAGACCTGCGACCGCAGCTTCGAAGGGGAACCGCCCGCGGTGCGGATCTCCGGCGGCCTGGTTGGTGGCAGCGAGCGTTGGGTCTTCGGGCGGAAAGCTGCCCGGCGCCGCGCCGTCGCAGGCGAACGCGATCAGTAGCGGCCCGAGCAGGGCGACTCGACCAAGCGCGCTCACTTCTTGTCTTTGCCCGAGTCCCGAATGATCACGGTGGTCCCGGGGTTGTCGTCGTTCGAGTGCACGCCATGCCACCCCTCCGGCAAGAAGGGGGTCGTCCACATGAACATCCACCGCGCGTCGGTCGGGCCCAGGTTCACGCACCCGTGGCTGCGTACATATCCAAAGCTCTCGTGCCAGAACGCGCCGTGCAGCGCGTAGCTGTTTTGGAAGTACATCACCCAGGGCACGTCCTGGATCGCATAGTTGCCGTCGGTCGCGGTGGTCCCGTCCATGTTGGAGGTGACCTGCTTGCTGTAGATGCGGTAGCGGCCGGTCGGGGTCTCGAAGGGCTCCTCCGGCTTGCCCTTCTTGCCGCTCGAGATCAGCGTGACGTACACGGGCCGGCTGCCCTCGTAGGCGACCAGCATCTGCTTGCCGAGGTCGACGTCGATCCAGCGGTCCCACGCCTCGAGGCCCTTGGGGATCGGCTGCAGGTCGGGCATGCGCAGCACGTCCTTCTTGACCAGGTAGCCGTCGACGGTGCGCATGTACTCCTTGCCGCCGTGCTCGACCTCCTCTTCGAGGTCGAGGAAAGCCCGCTTCTCGACGCTCTTGGCGACCTTGGTCTTGCCGTCGTCGGTCAGCTCGAGCAGCTTGGTGCCGTCCTTGTGCATCACGAAACCGACCGGGAAGCTCATCTCGGGCGTGATCTCGTAGCCGTGGTGGTCCTTCGGCGTGTAGGGGTAGGCGTCGCTCTTGGCGACCAGGCCACCACGAGCGGTCCGCCAGTAGGCGCGGCCCTCTTCCTTCACCTCTTCGGCGATCGACACATAAAAGCCCTTCTCGAGCCAGGGCGTGCCGGGGTTGAGCGGGAGCTTGATCGGCTCCTTCTCTTCGACGGGCTCGGCGGGCTCGGCAGCGGCGTCGTCGTTGGCGGGCGGGTCGGGCTTGGGCGCGGGCTCGCTGCCTCCCTCTTCGCCATCGACGCTCGGTAGCTCGCCGTCGCCTCCTGCGGTCTCGCCCGCGGCGGCGTCCGACGCAGCACCACCCTCGGCACCACCGCCGCTCTCGGCCGCACCACCTTCGCCGGGCAGCGGCGTGCCGTTGCGCAGGGCCTCGAGCACCAGGCGTTGCGCCTCGGCTTCGGCGATCTCCTCGGCGGTCGGCACACGCCACCACATCGGCGCGTTCCAGCGGCGCACGTAAGCCCAGGCGTAAGGGAAGGGCTGGTCGAGCTTGGCCTGGGCGGGCTGGTAGCTCATGTAGGGCTGCTTCGAGTCGACGACCAAGCCCTTGCTCGCGCAGGCATAGCCGCCGCCCTCGAGCTCGTGCCAGCCCTTGGGGCAGTCGGGCTTGTTGATCTTGGGCCCGACCCGCAAGCGCGTGCCGATCCGCAGGAACCCGAGCTTGGTCGACTCGGCGTCGGGCTGCGCGTGGACGGCCACGATCTCGTAGCCAGCGAGTCCGTGGAGGGTCAGCTCCTCTTCGGTCGGCGCCGCGTCGAGGAACTTGAACACGCCATAGCCCTCGGGTGCCTGCACGAGCGCTTCAGCGCCGGTGTCTTCGTCGGTGGGCGCTTCGCCAGTCTCGCTGTCGGCGTGCTCACCTTGGTCGGCGTGCTCGCCCTGGTCGGCGTGCTCGCCTTGGTCGTCATCGGACGCCAGCCCGCCGTCGGCGGCGGGCTCACCTGCATCGGACTGGGCGGGCTCGACCGGAGCCTCGCTGTCGGCGTCTCCAGAGCGGTCACCCGCTCGCGACTTCGGGTTTGGCTCGGGCTGACAAGCGATCGCTCCGAGCACCGCGAGGCCGAGCACGAGGGTGGTCGGTCGATCGAGTGCGGGCATGGTGGGCGAGTGCATAGCGTACGAAGGCGCCCCGACGAAAGATTCCACCTTGCGGCAACGTCGCCGCCTGGTTCCCTGGTCGCCAGGGCTCCGCAGACGCGCGTCCGGGTCGCGTGCCCTCGCTCGGACCCCCGGCTCTCGTGCTGGGCCGACTCCGTGCTAAGTGCTGGCGCGATGCTCCGAATCGGCTCCTGGTGCTCGAAGGTGGGCTCGCGGGGACTCGCGCTCGCGTTGCTCGGCTCGCTGCTCGGCTGCTCGTCCCCGGCCGACGACATGCCTCCGACTGCGAGCGAGCGCACGAGCGAGCGCGAGCGCGTCGGCCCGGACGGGCCGACGAAGCCCGCGAGCGATCCACTGGTTGGCTACGATCTCCGCCGACTCCGACCG
>CBFGLP010001563.1:0-2930 GCA_965649595.1 uncultured Myxococcales bacterium
GAGCTGCTCGACCTGTTCGCAGGTCCGAAGCGCCGCGTGTATGCGCTGACCTCCGAGGCGCTGTTGATCGACGAGGAGTCGGCGTTCATCGTCGAGCGCGAGTTCAACGATGACAACATCGGCGCTGCGTACAGCGCTGCGGTCGACCACAAAGGCGGCATCTGGGTCGCCGGCACACACGGGGTCGGGAGGTACGCCGATCGCAAGTGGACCGTCACGCCCAAGGCGAGCGTCGGCGAGGGCCTGCTGCTCACGCCGAGCGTGGTCGTAGACGCGCGCGGCTGGGCCTGGCTACTCACGGGCAGCACGGTGTACCAGCCGACCGGCGAGCGAGCGTGGAGCAAGCTCGACGTCGAGCTGCCCCCGCAGTCGAATGGGGGGTTCTTGAAGCTCGGCGCGACGCTCGGGGGCGAGGTCTATCTGCACGCGGGTGACTACTTGGCCTTTGCCAAGCCCGAGGGGATCAAACCGATCGCCCTTCGGTCGCCCAATCCTGCGATGCCCTATGTCGTGAGCGCGACCAGCCCGACTGGCAAAATCGTGCTCGCCAATTACGAGTGTGACATCGTGCGCATCGATCCGGCGGATCCCTCGAAGGTGTGGCAGCGCGCAGGCAAGCCCAACTGGGGGTGCGAGCGGCTCTCGGCCCTCGCGATCGACGGGCAGGATCGCGTGTGGGTGAGCTCGCGCGCGGGCACGCAGGTGCTCGGGCCGGACGACCAGGTTGTGAATTTTCCGACCGGATCGTTCTACGACTTTATCGGTCACGTCCAGGCGATCGTGGTGCTCGGCAAGGGCCCCAGCCTGCCCACACCGTCGAGCACCATTCGCACGGGCCATGTCGCCGGCACCATCACGATCGCCGGTGAGGTGGTCGCCAACGCTCCCTTCGAGCTCTGCCATCAGGTCGATTACGCGGCCGAGCAAGAGCCCTGCGCCGGCTCGCACAACCGCTTTGTTGGCAAGACCGACAAGCAGGGCCGGTTCGAGGTCGAGAACGTGCCCTTCGGTAATTACGAGATCAGCGTCAAGCATCGTGACCGCTGGACGGTGGTGTCCTTGCCGGAGGATGCTCGGGAGATGCGGGACGGCCAGCTACACACGTTCCGCGACTCGGCCGCCCCCGCAGCTCCCTGAGCACCGCCCGGACTCAACCGGTCACTTGCAGCAAACGGCGCCTTCGACCCCGACTGGACCACCCTCATCGGCGACGATCGATCCGATCGGCGCTTCACCACTGGCGGGGCAGCGATACTCCGGCTGGTGGATCGCGCCGTCGCCGATGTCACCGATTACCTTGCCACCTTGGGCCTCGCAGTCGGCAGCGGTGATCTTCGGGCGCTCCTCGGTCCCGCTGTCGACGGCCGGCTTGCCCTCGTCCGCCGGCTTATCCTCGCCCGCCGGCTCGGGCTCGGGCTCGGTCGCGGGCGGGGTGGCTGGCTTGGTACAGGCCGCGAGCAGGACGACAGCGAGGGCGAAGGTGGAGACGCGCATGGCGGGGCTCTATCACGATCGCGTGGCCGCGCAAGCGGGGCGCTGCCTCATCGCTTCATCGTCGGCGCTCGGCTCCATCATTCGGTAGGTTCCACGGGCTCTCTCGCGCACGCAACCGAGAGCATGGCCGCAACAGCACCCTCGTCCGAGAAAACACGGTGAGCTGGCACACTGGTTTAGGCGCGCATTCTCCGAGATTGCCATCGAAGATGGATATACCCTGGAGGTCATGCAATCCGTCGCGTTCTCTCGTCTCGTTCGACTCGCGTGTCTCGTAATGATGCCGCTCGTGGGCTGTGACAGCCCTGCTTCGAATCAGCCAGCGCAAGAGCGGCCGCTGACCGATGAAGAGCAGGTAATTAAAAAGGTCGAGGAGTTCACGGCTGCCAATTATCCCATTGACGAGATCTTGAAGTGGACCCGCGACGAACAATCCCGATCGAACCCATGGTTCCAATCGCCGAGGCACTGGCCGGACGCCTGGCAAGCCATCGACGCGATGTTCACCGCCGCCCACGCCGCATACAGCGACCCTGAAGAGCACATGAAGCTCTATCTCGCGCAGGCGACGTTGATGGCGACCGTCGACCTCCCTGCCAGTGATGTCATGCTATCGGCCCTCGCGGCCAAGCCGGATTGGGAGCTCTATCATCAGGTCAACGTGTCTAGCTCATATAGGGATATCTACGCCGATGCGCTCATCCCTCTCTGCAATACCTTGCAGCCGATGACCGGAGAGCTGGAATGGCGCCAATACGAGGGCTTTCTCGAAACGTGTATTTCCTGGGCTGGTGACGATCCCAAGCTGCTGTGGAAGGGCGCCGCCGAGGAATACGCGAAACTCGAAGCGGCGCGTGAGCGGGTATCGGACTTTCATGAGGAGATCTCGGTCCTGTTCCCTGCCGGCGGTGTCTGCAATCACGGCGACTGTGGCAGCTATGGGTGGATGAGCCAGGACGACGAGGGGCAAGTCATCACGAAGTGCATTGGTGAAGATTGCATGTTCAAGGGCTGGGAGAGCAACACGCCCGACGGCATCGCCAACACGCGCTGTCAGGACGGCAATTGCCTGGAGAAGGGGTGGAAGACCACGACGGCCAAGAAGGCGACCTGGGTAGCGACCTGCAACGACGGCAATTGTGAGACCGGCGGCTGGGTGATGAAGAACAAGAAACGCCGCTACAAGGTAACCTGCAAGCAGGGCAAGGAAGGCGGAATGTGCTTCTTCGATGGCTACGACGTGGTGGCGCCCGACGGTTGGAAGCTCTCGTGTGAATGTGACGGCGACTGCTTCAAAGTCGGGGTCTGGTGCACGCCGCAGCCCTGAGCGGAGGGAGGTCGGTTGGGCTAGCTGCTGGTTTGATAGAGGGACCGTGGCCGGTCCCTCACCCCCTGCCCGCCCGAGCCCGGGCGTTGGTTCGTGCCGCATCGAGCAG
>CBFGLP010001564.1:0-1778 GCA_965649595.1 uncultured Myxococcales bacterium
CTGCCCGACTACGAGGAGGTCTGGTACGTCGACCTGGCCGAGTGGGAGCTCGACGGTGATCCTGCCCTGATCGCCGCGGGCATCATGGCCGACCGACGGTTCCCCGACTTCGTTCGTCGCCACGCGCTGCTCTTGGTGCTCGAGCTCGGCAGCGGTGAGGCGTTCGGCCGCACCGACGTCGTCCGGCGCCTGCAGAGCATCCGCGCCTACCCGGTGATCGCCGCGCTCGAGCGCATGTACGACACCGGTGACGCCAAGGTCCGCAAGGAGGTTGCGAAGGCCCTCGGGGCGCTCCGCTTCAAGCGGAGCTTCTCGACGCTGACCCGCGCGCTGCGCAGCGATGAGCCGGCGGTTCGGCAAGAGGCTGCCAACGCGATCGGCAGCCTGTTCTTCCCGCACGCCTTCGATCCGCTGCGCCGGATCTTCGAGGCCCGCGATCTGCCCGATCCCGAGTCGGCGAGGGTCGCCGCGGTCCGAGCGATCGGCCGGATCCCGACCGTCGAGGCGCTAGACTTCCTCTGCGATCGCCTGCGCGAGGGCGACGAGCGCTACGTCAAGCACGTGATCGCGGCGCTGGCCGAGCTGAGCTCCAACGATCTCGCGCCTTACGTTCGCCAGCAGATCGATCTGGTCCCACCGAAGTACCGCTCGGTGCTCGAGGACGCGGCGCAGCGGCTCGGTGGCTGAGTCAGAGGGCGAAACCAAAACAAAAGGGCCGCGATCGCGGCCCTTCGAGTCTCGCGCGAAGACCGTCAGCCGGCGGCCTTCGGGCTCCCGACCTTGAACTCCCACGAGAAGGTCGCGATGCCGTCGCGCTGATCGGCCGGATCGAGCTGGAGGCCGTCGATCGCGTTGACGATGCACTGGCTCAGCTCGGCCGGCGCGGTGGTCTTGGCCGCGTCGACCTGCGGGTTGATGATCTTCCCGGTCTTCTTCTCGACGGTGAAGTTGACGACCACGGTGCCCGAGACGGTCTCGTTGGTGGTCAGCTCGGCGTCGTAGCACTCCTTGATGTCGGCGTCGCGAGTCTGGACGAGCTCGCGGGTGACATCGCGGTAGGCGTCGGGGTCGCGAGCGTAGAAGCTGCAGCCGAGGCTGCCGACCAGCATGCCGGTGAGCGCGAGGGTGGCGGTGCGGACGAAGGTGGTCATCACGGGGTCTCCTTCTTGTCGGCGGACTTGGCCGGCGGGCCCTTGCGAGCGGGCTTCGCCTCGTCCTTCTTCTCGGCCGGGGCGGCGATGGTCCCCGAGACTGCGGCGTCGGCAGGAGCAGCTGCGCCGCCGCCTGCATCACCGCCCTCGCTGGGCTTGGCCGGGTCGACCTTGGTCTCGACGACCTTCTTCTCGCCGGTCGTGGGATCGATCTCGACGACCTCGGTGACCGCATCCTGCTCGAGGATGATGAACTCGACGCGGCGGTTCTTCTCCTGGCCCTCGTCGGTGTCGTTCTCGGCGATCGGCTTGTCCTCGCCGTGACCGACGGCCTGCAGGCGAGCCTGGTCGACGCCATGCTCGACCAGGTAGGTCATGACCGCGTCGGCGCGCTTTTGCGAGAGCTTCTTGTTGTACTTCGCCGAGCCGTCTCCGTCGGTGTGGCCCTCGATCGAGATCTTCTTGATCCGCGGGTTGTCCTGGATGACGGACACGATCTCGTTGACCAAGTCGAACGACTCGGGGCGGATGACCGCCTTGTCGTACTCGAACATGATCTTTTCCTTGATCACGATCTGGTCTGCGGTGACCTCGACCCGCTTGGGCTTCGGCGGCTCGGGCTCGGGC
>CBFGLP010001565.1:0-7961 GCA_965649595.1 uncultured Myxococcales bacterium
CCGGCAACGCCTCGCTCGACGACGCGATCGCGGCGGTCGGGCAAGACGCCTACGCCTACGTGCTCAAGCCCTTCGATCCTTCGGACTTGCTCGCGACGGTCGGCCGCGCGCTCGAGAAGGTCCGCTTGCAGCGAGACACCGCCGAGCTCGAGCGGCGAGCTCGGATCGCCGAGAAGCTCGCCGCCGTGGGCACGCTCTCGGCCGGGCTCGCGCACGAGATCCGCAACCCGCTCAACGCCGCGAGCCTTCAGCTGCAGCTGCTGGAGCGGCGGGTCAAGCGGATGTCCGACGATCCGCAGCTGCTCGATCCGATCGCGATGGTCCAAGCCGAGATCGCTCGGCTCTCGCACCTGGTCGAGGACTTCCTGCGCTTCGCTCGGCCCGCCGACCTCCACCGCCGGCGCTTCGACGTGACATCGATGCTCGCCCATGTCGTCGAGCTGCAGCGACACGAGGCGAGCAAGCACGGCATCGAGCTGTGCGTCCGCTTGCCGAGCGAGCCGGTCCACGTCGATGGTGATCGCGACAAGCTCCAGCAGGTCGTGCTCAACGTGGTCCGCAACGGCATCGAGGCGCTCGAGGAGCGCGGCGGGAACATCGAGGTCGAGCTCGAGCGAACCGACGACCGCATGGTCCGGCTGAGCGTCCGCGACGACGGGCCCGGGATCCCGCAAGAGATCCTGTCGCGGATCTTCGAGCCCTTCTTCTCGACCAAGCCGATGGGCACAGGCCTCGGTATGGCGATCTGCCACTCGCTCGTGCACCAGCACGGCGGGACCATCGAGGTCCGGGTCGACTCGGGTACGATCGTCGACGTGGTCTTGCCGGCCGCGCTCGGCTGACGCGTGGACCGCACTGGCTGGGCCGTGTGTAACGTGGCTCGTTGGCTCGCGTAGCGCCGCGCTAGCGAGCCAACTCATGAGCCAGACGGATAAAGCCTCTTCCCCCAAGTGGATGCGTTGGACCGGCATCGCCCTGACCGTGCTCCCGGCCGCGCTCTTCGTGTTCAGCGCGAGCGGCAAGCTCAGCGGAGCACAGGAGGTGATCGATTCGATGGTCGGCACTTACGGCTACCCGAACGACGCGGTCATGCTGGTCGGCGTGCTCGAGCTGACCTTCGTCGCGCTCTTCCTGGTCCCGCAGACGGCCGTGCTCGGGGCGATGCTCTTGACCGCCTATCTCGGGGGCGCCACGGCCACGCACGTGCGGGCCGACGAGCCCTTCGTCATGCCGATCGTGGTCGGGGTCGTGATCTGGGCGGCGCTGTGGCTGCGGGACGCACGGCTGCGCGAGCTCGTCCCGCTGCGCAGGCTGAGCCCTTCGGCCAGCGAGTGAACCGCGTCAAGTCGGATCGAGCGGATCGCGATACTCGGGCAGCTCGAACCAAAAGCACGATCCGCCGCCCGCCGCGGGATGATAGCCGATCGCGCCGCCGAGCCGCTCGACGATCGCCTTGGCGATGCTCAGGCCCAAGCCGGTGCCCCGGCGCTTGCGGGTCCCATCGTCGACCGCTTGGGTAAAGCGCTGGAAGATTCGATCACGCAGGCTCTCGGGCACGCCCGACCCGTGATCACGCACGGTGACGCGCAGGCGCGAGTCAGTCTTCATCGGCCCCGCGAGCCCCCTGTCCGACCCTGTGCCAACTCGCGGGCCCGTGCGCGTGAGCGCGACCGAGACCGGCTGGTCCGGTGGTGAGAACTTCGCGGCGTTGGAGAGCAGGTTGGCGAGCACCTGCGCGAGCCGGCCGGGATCGGCGAGCACCCGAACGCCGGCGAGGTTCAGCGGATCGACCAGCTCGAAGCGGGTCCCGTGCGCCTGGGCGAAGGCGGCGTTGACCTCGATCGCGTCGGCGATCAGGTCGGGCAAGACGACCGGCTCTTGCGCGAACTCGAGTCGACCCGACTCGATCTTCTCGATGTCGAGCAGATCGTCGATCAGGCGAGACAGCCGCTGGCAATTGTTGAGCGCGATCGCAACCATCTGGCCGGCCGCGCTCGGCAGCTCGCCTGCGACACCGCCCGCGAGCAGCCCGAGCGAGCCGCGGATCGAGGTCAAGGGTGTGCGCAGCTCGTGGCTGACGGTCGAGACGAACTCGGAGCGCAGCGCGTCGATCTTCCGCCGCTCGGTCACGTCGCGGATGATCGCGGTGAACATCCGCCGCTCACCCAGCCACATCTGGCTGATCGCAACCTCGGCGGGGAAGCAGGTCCCGTCGGAGCGCGTGCCGAGGATCTCCTCGCTGACGCCGAGCACCCACGTCTTGAGCTCACCGGGCAGCCGCGAGCCCTCTTCGTTGCGCAGCGCCGGATCGAAGGGCAACGAGCCCACCAAGTGAGTAAAGGGTGTGCCGATCAGCTCGGTCGGCTGATAGCCGAACAAGCGCGCGACGGCCGGGTTGGCCCGCTCGATCCGACCACCCGCATCGACGGTGATGATCGCGTCGACGGCCGTGTCGACGATCGCCCGCAGCCGCACCTCGCCCTCGGCCAACGCTCGCTCGGACGCGCGACGCCGCTGGACCAGCCGGTGCGCGGCCAACAAGTTGGCGCAGGTGCTGACGAAGGGCTCGAGGAAGCTGATCAGCGTCGGGTCGTAGCCCTCGGGGCGGTTGGCCAGACCGACCATACCGATCAACCGGCGGCCCTCGAAGAAGGGCAACGCGAGGAACGATCGCAAGGGTGGATGATCGGGCGGCAGCGCTACGCGGGCGAGCTGGCGCGCATCGGCGAGCACTGGCTCGGCCGTCTCGACCACGCGAGCGAAGAGGTGATCGGGATCTTGCAGCCGGGCATAGAAGCGGCGGCAGGTGTCGGACCAGGGCCAGTCGGACAGCGCGCGCAGCTCGAGCGTCGAAGCGCCCAAGTTGCTCGGCTGCAGCTCGGCCAAGAAGCCCTGCTCGCTGCCCGACAAGCGCAAGAGCTGGGCGAGCAGCTCGTCGAACAGCTCCTGCGTCCGCGCGCCAGTGATCCAGCGCCGCTGGACCTCGTCGATCACCCGCAGCATCTCGCCGTGGGCGTCGGCCCGCTCGCACTCGAGCTGCCGCGCGCGCGTCTCGGCCAGCAGCCGGCGCCGCTGCTCGAGCTGCAGCGAGACCTGCCGCGCGAGCAGCTCGAGCGAGGCGAGCTGCTCGTGGGTCGGCTCGTGCGGTCGCGTATCGATGGCGCACAGGGCTCCGAGCACGAAGCCGTCACCGCAAAACAGCGGCGCGCCGGCGTAGAAGCGCAGGTGCGGCTCGCCGCAGACCAGCGGGTGGCCAGCGAAGCGAGCGTCGTTGGCCGCGTCGCTGACCAGCAAGGTCGAGCCCTGCGCGACGACGTGGCCGCAGAACGAGTGCTCGCGGGGCAGCTCAGTAGGGGCGAAGCCGTAGCGAGCCTTGAACCACTGTCGATCGCTGTCGACCAGCGAGACCAGAGCGACGGGCGTCCCCATGATCGTCGCGGCCACCCGCGCGAGGTTGTCGAACGCCTCCTCGGGCGGGCTGTCGAGCACCTCGTGGCGATGCAGCGCGCGGAGGCGCTCGGCCTCGTTGACTGGAATCGCCGGCGCAGCGAAGCCCCGCCGCGTGCCCGCCGAGGTCCTCGACGCGGGTGGCGCTGGCGAGACCGAGCCCGCGTTCACCTCTGGATTCAGCGGCTCCATCGACGCGCTCTCGAGTAGAACACGAAGCGTGACGCGTGGGATGCGAAGGGCCGCGCCGCGCTCGCTCCATGAGCCTAGAGCGCCAAGCCGGGACGCGAATGGCCAGATGGATTCTGCACACCTTCGTGTCGGGTATGTGTGGTTACAAGAGGCGCAAGAACGCGAGTAGAGCGTCCTGCTCGGCTCGTTCGAGGCCCTCTGCGGATCCCGCGGTCGCTCGAGGGCCGATGTCGTGATCGACGCCCTGCGCGTTCAGCCGGATGCCTTCGGGCACGGCCGCGAGATCGTGCGCGCGGCTGTGCTCGAAGTAGGGCCCATCGAGGTACAGCCGGCGCTAGATCCCTCGTGGGGCCCTCGCGCAAGTCGAAGGTCATACTCGCTGCCATGCATCCCCTGAACCCCGAAGCGGGACGCTTCAACCACATGCCCGAGGATCCTCGGGCGGTCGATGTGGTGCTCCGCTCGGGTCGAGTCTGTCTGCGCGCGTTCCCCTACTTGTGGTGGCGCTACGGCGAGCGAGGCCATCGCTTCATCCTGAGCGACAGCGCCTATCTGGTTACGATGGCCGAGTACGGCGACACCACCTTGCATCGCCACGCTCGCTGGACCGCCGACGTGCTCGCGCCACGAGGCATGCCGCGCTGGCTGCTGGAGCGCCACCTCGAGCTGCTCAGCCGCATGCTGCTGCGAGCGCTGCCTGATCGACCGGAGCTCGGTGCTCGGATCGGACGAGCGGCGACGGAGCTTCGCGAGCTCCGGCTAGCGTCCCTCTCGGCGCGGGACTTCGAGCGCTGCGCGGACTGCTTCGCCGAGCGAAGCGGCCTCCATGGCCGGCTCGGCCGCGGGTTCGGAGCGCTGCTCGCCGCGGCGGTGGCCGACGAGCGAAGCGGCCTCGTCAACGTGGTCGAGAGCGTCGAGAGCTGGGCCTGCGATCCGCTGCGCTTCGGGCCGCGCTGGATCGCTGCGGTCGAGGCCACGCTGGTCTTGGCCGAGTCGAGCCCGATCCCTACTTGAGCGGCATCGAGGCCGCCGCGGCACCGACCGAGCGAGGCACGGGCGGGCGGTTGGCCTGCGTAGCCGCGTCCTCCTCGCGGTACTCGTTGAGCCGATACTGGATCTTGCGCGGCGAGATGCCGAGGATCCGCGCGGCCTTCGAGGTGCTCCCGCCGACGTGCTCGAGGGTCTTGAGGATCGCGTAGCGCTCGAGCTCGCGAAGGCTCGCGCCGGGTACCTGCGGCAGCTCGTCGCCCGAGCGGCCCGAGATCATCAGCTCGCGCGGCAGCTCGCGCGGCTCGATCTCCTCGCTGCGCGCGAGCACGACCGCGCGCTCGATGCAGTTCTCCAGCTGCGTGATGTTGCCGGGCCAGTCGAAGTTGAGCAGCACGCCGAGCGCCCGCTCGCTGAACCCGGTGATCGTCTTGCCGTTCGACCGGGCGTGGCGCTTGAGGAAATTCATCGCCAGCAGCGGGATGTCGTCGCGACGCTCGCGCAAGGTCGGGACGCGCACGGTGATCACGTTGAGCCGATAGAACAGGTCCTCGCGGAACGAGCCGCTCTGGACCTCGGAGCGCAGATCGCTGTCGCTGGCCGCGACCAGGCGCACGTCGACCGGCACCGACTCGGTCCCACCGATCCGCTCGATCGCTCCTTCTTGCAGCGCGCGGAGCAGCTTGGCCTGGGTCGCCATCGGCAGATCGGCGACCTCGTCGAGGAACAGCGTCCCACCCTTGGCCTGCACGAAGCGACCTTCACGACGCTCGGCCGCGCCCGCGAACGCACCCGCCTCGTAGCCGAACAGCTCGCGCTCGAGCATCTCGTCGCTCATCGACGAGCAGTGGACCGGCACGAAGGGGCCGCTGCGTCGATTGCTGAGCCGGTGCAGCGTGTGCGCCACGCTCTCCTTGCCAGTCCCGTTCTCGCCGATCAGCAGGACCGAGGCGTCGGAGCCGGCGACCTGCTCGACCAGGCTGATCATCTCGCGGAAGGCTCGCGAGCGACCGACCAGCCCCTCGACGTCCTCGCCCTCGTCGAGCGCACGATCCCGCCGCGCCAGCTCGTCGCGCAGCCGCTCGGTCTCGGCTCGCAGCGCACGCTTCTCGAGCACCCGCTCGACCACGACCAAGAGCTGTCCGAGGTGCAGTGGCTTGGTCAGGTAGTCGTCAGCCCCGTGCTGGATCGCCTCGACCGCGCTCTCGACCGTGCCAAACGCAGTCATCACCACGACCGAGACGTCCGGAATCCGCTCGCGGACCTTGTCCATCAGCTGGATGCCGTCCATGCCCGGCATCTTGAGGTCGGTAATCACGATGTCGGGTGTCCAGCCATCGAGGCGGCCGAGCGCCTTGAAGCCGTCGCCAGCGGACTGGACTTCGAAGCCCTCCTCGCGCAGGAGCTCGGTCAAGGCCGAGCGGGCCGCGGTCTCGTCGTCGACCACCAGGATTCGGGCGTTGGGGAGCTTCTTCTTCTCGGACATGGCGTGGATAGGAATGCCGTGAAATCTGCCCGAAGAAAATAGCGCATCTGCGCAAGAACTGCGTAACACTGTTATTTTTGCAAGTTTTTCGCAACTACGAAAATAGTGCGTCTAGGCCAATAACCGGCCCGGTGCGCCCACACCCACGAGCTTCGTCCGCTAGCATCCGCGCAGACCGAGCCCGCGGTTTGCACGAAGCCCGCGAGCTCGCATTCCTCAGGAGACCCATGGCATCGACCACCACTTGGACGCTCGGCTTGGACCTGCGCGAAGGCGCCGAAGGACCGCTCGTGTTCGCTCGCTGGCTGCAGACCGAGCTCGGCGAGCACGGCAACCCGGCTCGAATCGAGCCCATCCACGTGCTCGAGCAAGATCAGCTCGGGCTCCTCGCTACGGCCGAGAAGCGCGATCAAGCCCGAGCGCTGGCCGAGGATGCGGTCACGCGGATGCTCGAGCGGGTTGGTGCCCCCGATGCGCTGCCGGAGTTCGAGCTGGTCGAGACCGGCACGCCCGACGACGTGCTCGGCGACGCGGCCAAGGATGCCGATGGCCTGATCATCGGCCGCTTGGCGCCGCGCGGTAAAGATCGACTGCTGCGGCTCGGCGGGGTCGCGCGACGCCTGCTGCGGCGGCTCGCAGCGCCGACGATCGTGGTCCCGCCCGACCTCGGCGCAGCGCAGATCGGCAAGGGCCCGATCGTGTTTGCCTGCGACGCCGACGAGGACTCGACCGGCGCCGCTCGCTTCGCCCTGCGCATGGCCGACGTGCTCCGCCGCGAGCTCGTGCTCGCGCACGTGGTCCCGATGCCCTACGGGTGGAGCATCGGCTATCTCCCGCCCGACGCGGTCAAGCAGGTCCGCGCCGACCTGCAAAGCGGCGGCGAGCGGACGCTCGAGCGCTGGGCGACCAAGCACGGCCTCACTGGCCTGCGCGGGTTCGTCCGCGAGGGCATCATCTCCGAGGAGCTGGCCCGGCTAGCCGCCGAGCTCGACGCGCTGATGGTCGTCACCGGCTCGCGCAAGCTCAACGCGCTCGAGCGGCTGTTCGTCACCTCCGTCGGCTCCGAGCTGGCGGCGGCCTCCCCTTGCCCGGTCGCGGTCGTGCCCGCGGACTACGGAGCCTGAGCCATGGCCACGACCCCCGATCCCGTCGGCGACTGGACCTTGCACAAGCGCCGGGTGTTGGTCCCCTTCGACTTCTCCGAGGCCTCGCGCAAGGCCTTGGTCGTCGCGCGCAGCTTCGTGCCCGACCTCGGGCAGCCGGACGGTGGCAGCATCGCCGTCCTGCACGTCATCACGCCGCCGCCGCTCACCGCCCCCGGCCGCCTGCTGCGTGGACCCTTCGACGAAGAGCGAGCGATCGCTCAGGGCTTTCACGCCTTGCGAGAGGCGCTCGCCGACGCGGGCATGCACGAGCTGCAACCCCACGTGCACGTAGCCAGCAACCCGGCCGAGGACATCGTCGAGTTCGCGGCCGCCGAGCAGATCGAGCTAGTCGTGATCTCCTCGCACGCGCGGACAGGCTTCGATCGCTGGTTGATCGGCTCGACCGCCGAGCGCGTGGTTCGTCTCGCACCTTGTCCGGTCTTGGTCCTGCGAGGTCCGAAACCGCAGTAGGAGTCCCATCATGCGCTGGAAGCTCGAACGCGAACAGATTGTGCTGCTGCCCTTCGACTTCTCGGAGGCGGCGACCGACGCCCTCGCGACCGCGCGCGACCTGGTCGCGAGCACGTCGTATCTGTGGGTGCTGCACGTGGTCCCGCCCGTCAGCACCACCTCGCCGGGCTTCTTGATGGGCCAAGTCGAGCCCGAGGATCTGCGCGAGCAGGCCGACACCGCGCTGGCCAAGG
>CBFGLP010001566.1:0-3560 GCA_965649595.1 uncultured Myxococcales bacterium
GCGATGATGCTGCCGTAGTTGTTGAGCCGTCGCGGGATCCCGGCCAGCTCCGGCTGCTCGGCCAGGACCATCCCGATCGGCGCGCCCTGAATGCGGAGATCATCGAGGTGACCAAAGTTGCTCATGACCAGCACGCCGAGCGTGTAGCCGCCGTCCTCGAGCGGCAGCCGGCGCGAGCTCGAGCCGATCCCACCCTTGAGGTCGCAGCAGACCATGCCGGTGCCGCCGCCGACCGAGCCCATCGTGACCGGGCCCGACTGCGCGTTAGCGAGCGCGTAGTGGACGTGCTCGCCCCGGACGTGGCGGCCGGCGGCGTCGTTTAGCCACGAGTCGTCGCACTCGCCGACGATCGGGATGATCACGTCGTGCTCGTCGCCGATGCCCGGGTGCTTGCGCAGCATCCAGTCGACGACGGCCTCGGACGCGGTGCCGACCGAGAGCGTATTGGTCAGGATGATCGGCGTCTCGATCAGGCCCCACTCGATCACCTGCGTGAGCCCGGAGATCTCGCCAGCGCCGTTGAGGATGAAGCCCGAGCCCACCACCCGCTCGTCGAACACGCGGCCGCGGTTGGGCAGGATCGCGGTCACGCCCGTGCGCACGGGGCCCTGTCCGCGCACGAGCGGGCCCTCGCCGGCGATCAGCGTGCAATGCCCGACCTGGACGCCCGGCACGTCGGTGATCGCGTTGTGGGGACCGGGCTGATAGTGGCCGAGCGCGATGCCCAGCTGGCGCAGTCGCTGGCGACGGGATGGTTCGTGCATTGCCCCTCAGCCGCGCAGCGCGTCGTCCTGTAGTGCTCCCTCGCGGGCGCGGGCGGCCGACTCGATGTGCTCGTCACGTCCGCGGCTGCGATGCGCGGGGGCATGACCTGGCTCGTGCTCGTCGACGTCGTGCTCGCCCGGATCGACGACGAGCGCGTGCTCGGCCCCGCGGGGGACGACCAGGCCGCTTCGGTGCTCGTGCGGCTCGTGCTCGTCGCGTCGCTGATGGCGGAGTCGCTTGATCGCCGGCTCGAGGATCGTGCCGATCAGCTCGAAGTAGCGCATGCCGGCTGCTTCCGCGACGACGCAGAGATCCGAGAAGCCTGGGCTGAGACCTGGCAGCGGGTTGCACTCGAGGAAGTTGACGCGGCCGCGGGCGTCGAGGCGCAGATCGATGCGGGCGACGTCGCGGCAGCCGAGCGCCTTGAACGAGAGCCGGGCGGCCTTGGCGAGCTCGCGGGCCAGCATCGCGTCGATCCGAGCAGGGACCTCGAAGCGCACGCCAGACTCGGTCTCGGTCTTGTGCCCATAGGAGTAGACCGGATAGCTGACCGTGCGATCGGTGAACACGATCTCCATCGCCGGTAGCACGCGCAGCCGTTGGTTGCCGAGCAGCGCGACCGTGAACTCGCGCCCGGGCAGGTACTCCTCGACGAGCGCCGGCTGCTCGTAGCGAGCGACGATCTCGCGCACGAGGGCGCGCAGCTCGTGCTCGTCGTGGACGACCGAGTTGCCGACGACCCCCTTGGAGCTGCCCTCGGCGACCGGCTTGACGACCGCCGGGAAGCTGAAGCTCTTGGGCAGACGCTCGGTCCCCCGCATGACGAGGCCCATGGGTGTGGCCACGCCCGCGGCCGCGACCACGCGCTTGGCCAGGCTCTTGTCGAGGCACAGCGCGAGCGAGACCGGATCCGAGCCGGTGTAGGGGATCTGCAGCAGCTCGAGCAGCGCGGGCACCTGGGCCTCGCGGCTGCGCCCGGCGAAGCCCTCGGCGATGTTGAAGGCCACGTCGATGCGGGCCTCGGGCAGCTCGAGCGGGAGCTGTCGGGTGGCCTCGAGCAGGACCGGCTCGTGGCCCAGCTCGCGCAAGGCACCCGCCAGCGCCTCGACGGTCGAGGCAGAGTCGAACTCGGCCTCGCGCTCGTTGGCCGGATCGCGCTTGAGGTTGTGGATGACCCCGACGCGCAGCCGCTCGCGCTTGGGCTTGCGGCGCTTGGACTTGGGCCGGATGTTGAAGCGAGCGCTCGCGCTGGCGACGATCGCTTGGAGCACCTGACCCGGCACGCGCAGGCCGATCGCCTCGGCCGCGAGCCAGAGCGACGCGCCGGGCTCGAGGCTCGGCAGGGCGTTGACCTCGAGGAAGTGCGGTCGGCCCTGCTCGTCGAGCCGAAAGTCGAGCCGGGCGAAGTCCCGCAGCCCGAGCGTGGCGATCACCCGGCGGGTGTGCTCGGCGATCCGCTGGGCGACCGCGGCTTCGATGCGCGCCGGCACCAGCACGTGGACCGCGTCGCTGGAGCTCTGCTTGAGCGCGTAGTCGTAGATGAGCGGCTGGCCCTCGGGCGGGACGATGTCGAACCGGTACTCGGCGATCGGCAGGACCCCGCCGGTCAGCGGCGAGGCGCCCTCGAGCCAGGGCACGGTGAGGTCGCGGCCAGCGATGAAGCTCTCGACCAGCACACCCTCGGGGTAGCGGGCGAGCATGGTCGCGACCTTGGCCTCGAGCCGGGCCGGGCTGTCGACGACCGCGTCGGCGCCGATGCCCTTGGAGCTGCCCTCGAAGTTGGGCTTCACGAACACCGGGAGCTCGACGTCGTCGAGCTCGAGATCGGACAGCCGCTCGACCAGCTGAGCTCGCGGCGTCGGCACGCCCTCGGCCGCGACCAGCTGCTTGCTCAGCCGCTTGTCGAGCGTGAGCGTGCAGGTGAACGCGTCGGAGCCGGTGAAGGGCAAGCCCAGCTCCTCGAACACGGCTGGCCAAAAGCCCTCGCGCACGCGGCCTCGGCGGCCCTCGGCGGTGTTGAACACCAGGTCGGGCGCGAGGCTGCGCAGACGGGCAATGGTGTTCTCGATCGGGCCGGAGACCTCGAGCGGCTCGACCTCGTGGCCGAGCGCGCGCAGGTGCTCCGCCACGAACGCGACGGTCTCGGGGCGGTCGAACTCCGCCTCGTCCTCGTCGTGCGGATCGAGCTGGAGGTTGTGCGTGAGGGCGATCAGCATCGCGGGCTCTCGTCGGTTGGAGCCGGGCGATCGCGGAAGGGTGCACGCGAGCCCACCGAACGACGTTCACAGCCGTAATTCGCCAGCCAGGAGCCGATTCGCCTAATCCGAACCAACGCAAAAAACCGAGAGGGCCGCAGCTGCGGCCCCCTCGGTCAACTCGCGGTCGCCAGCCCGCGCTCAGATGTTGTCGTCGTAGAAGCCGTCGAAGATGTGCCCGTACTTGCTGTTCACGACCTTGCGCTTGACCGAGAGCTTGGCGGTCAGCTCCCCGGTCTCGATCGAGAAGTCGTTCTCGAGGATCTCGAACTTCTTGATCGTCTCGTAGCTGGCCAGCTCGGCGTTGGACTCGGCGATCAGCCGCTCGACCTCCTTGCGGACCTTCTCGTGCTTGGCCAGCTGCTGCGGCGTACCCGACAGGCCGTGCTCCTTGCCGAACGCCTCGAGGTGAACCGGGTCGAGGGTGACCAGCGCCGAGATGAACTTGCGGCGGTCGCCGTGCACGACGCACTGCGAGATCAGCTTGTGGGTCTTGACGATGTTCTCGATC
This sequence comes from uncultured Myxococcales bacterium, assembly GCA_965649595.1. Taxonomy (GTDB): domain Bacteria; phylum Myxococcota_A; class Polyangia; order Nannocystales; family Nannocystaceae; genus Plesiocystis. The sequence continues at coordinate 3,532 of CBFGLP010001566.1, forward strand.
CGCTGCGGCGCGATGTTCTTGCCGCCGGC
>CBFGLP010001567.1:0-3172 GCA_965649595.1 uncultured Myxococcales bacterium
GCCTGGCGGGTGGTCGTCGACGTCGAGTCGCCCGAGGGTTTTGCCAACGATCTCTCGGGCATTGTCGAGGTCATCGACCCCGCGATCGCGGAACAGAAGGACGCCGAGGGCAACCTGATCGACAACGGCCGCCTGCGCACCGTCGAGCTCGAGCTCACCGCGCCCGGTCGCTACGAGGCGGTCGTCCGCGAGGTCTCGTCGGGCCAGCGCCTGCTCAAGGCCCGGCTCTTCGACGACAGCCAGAGCCCGCCCCGGCTCGCCGCCGAGGCGATCAGCCAGGTCAGCGTCCCCTACCCCGCCGAGCTCTCGCCGCAGACGCTCGAGCCCAACGACGCCTGGCTGGCCAGCCTGGTCGAGAAGGGCACCAACGCTGGCGAGATCGAGCCGATCATGACCAGCCCCGGCGACCCGCGTGGACGCACCCGCGTCAAGCCGCTGTGGCCGCTCGTGCTGGTCTGGTTGCTGCTGCCGCTCTTCGCCGTCGACCTGCTGCTGCGCCGGGTCAGCCTCGGCGTCCGCAAAGTCAGCGTGTAGTCGCCCATCAGCCGCGGGCGGCTGACTGAGCTGGCTCGGCTAGCCCTGCTCGGGCTCGCACGCCGCCAGCTCTTTGTAGGTCGTCGCCGCGAGCACGCAGCGGGCCTTGATCTCGTAGGCCTTGGGGTTCGCGTCGCGCTCGGACTTTGCGACCGTGATGCAGTCCGCCAGCACCGTGTCGGCCTGCTGCTCGGTCGGCGGGGTCGCCTGCGCGATGATGCCGATGATGTGCGGGCAGACCTTGTCGGGCGCGAGCTCGGCCGGCAGCTCCGCGATGGCCTCCTGCTTGGCCTTTCGTTGCCCCTCGATCTTCTCTGGCGCGCTGCCCTCGTCACACGCCGTGCTCGACCCGAGCAGCCCGAGCAAGCCGAGCATCCACAGTCGTCGCGCGAGCAAGGCAGGTGCGTGTGTCCCGATCCCGATCATGCGCGGAGGATACTACTCGCACGCCTCCAGCTCGGAAGCCTGGCGAGCCGCCATCACGCAGTTGGCGACCCGCACGTAGCCAGCCGGGTCCTCGTCCCGCTTGGAGGTCACCTCCTCCGTGCACATCCGCTGGACCTCCTCCATCAGCGATGGGTCGATCGCCCCCGCTGCGCCGGCCTGATCGCGCATGAACAGGTCGAGCATGTGCCGACACAGCGCCTCCGGCTCGGCTGTCCCCGCGCTCACGGTCGGGTCCGGCTTGGCCTGCGGTACGCGCCCGTCACAGGCCGCGAGCTCGGCCGTGGTCTGCGCCCGCTGCAAGCAGCTCGCCCGCTGGTTCCACGCCGCCTCGCCGCCCGCGGTCAGGCGCTCGCGGTTGCTCGCCACGCAGCGCTCGACGAACTCGTCCTCGATCGTCGGCGACGAGCGCATCGACTCGTTCTCGCCCGCGAGCACGTTGAAGCTGTGCACGCAGAGCCCGCGAAGGCGAGCCTCGATGGGGTCCTTCTCCCTCGCATCGGCCGCATCGCTCGCGCCCTTCTCGGGCGCCTCGATCTCCGCCTGCGGCCGACCGCACGCGAGCGCGAGCAGCCCCACCAGCATCGCCGCGAGTCGCTCGCTTCGCATCTCGGCTCGCAGTTTGCCACGAACCGGAGCGTACGGCGGCTCAGGTCTCGTCGGACCGGATCCACCGCTCGACTTCGGGCGGCTGCCACGCGACCAGCCGCTCGATCAGCATCGACACATCGTCGGCAACGCTGACCATTCGCCGATACCTGGTGTGCACGAACCCCTCCTCGATCATCCGCTCGATCATCACGATCAGCGGCTGCCAGAACCCGCCCACATCGAGCAACCCGATCGGCTTGCGATGCAGGCCGAGCTGCGCCCAGGTCCACACCTCGAAGGTCTCCTCGAGCGTGCCCAGCCCGCCCGGCAGGACCACGAACCCGTCCGCGAGCTCGGCCATCTTCGCCTTGCGCTCGTGCATGCTCGCTACCACGTGCAGCTCGTGCAGGCCCTCGTGCCCGATCTCGCGCAGGTGCAGCGCCTCTGGGATTACCCCGATCACCTGGCCCCCCGCAGCCAGAACGGCGTCGGCCAGCTTGCCCATCAGGCCGACCCGACCGCCGCCGTAGACCAAGCCGATGTTGCGCTCGGCGAGCGTGCGCCCGAGCGCGGTCGCTGCTGCGGCGTAGTCTGGGCGCTGGCCCGTGCTCGATCCTGCGAACACGCAGATCCGGTTCAAGGTGAGGGTCACGAGGGGATGATTGCGCGCGATCCATCGATGCTCAACCGCCCGGACTCAACCTGCGATAGCTAACAATCGACCTACACCCATATTGGTAGCGACATCTCAGGACCAAGACACGTGGCGTGTGGGTCGTTAGCGCGCGCTCGAATCGCTGGAGAAGCCGCGGATAGCGTGTTCCAATGAAGCCATGGTCCGCGCTCGCCCGCCAAAATCCGTATCCGCCCCCGTGCTCGCGCTGGTGGCCGCCGCGGTGGTCCTGTCGCCTGTCGACGCTCGAGCCGATCCATTCGAAGCCGGCTCGCTGATCATCCCGATGGACACCGACTACCAGGACCTCGGGATGCTGCGGGCGTTCGGGTTGGTCTACCAGCTGCTCTACGAGGGCGTGCCGGTACGCTGGGTCATTCGCGCCGACAAGGCCCATGGCGAGGCCGACTTCTCGACGAGCGCCGTCGAGGTGCTCGGTGGCGAGCCGATCCCGATGCACGACTACCGCGGCGGGCCCTTCGTGATCGATGCCACCGACGCCGAGGCGGCGCTGCCCATCATCGAGGCGTGGCAGCAGTCCAACCCGCAGGTCGCAGTGCACGAAGCGACCGCAGCCTTCGAGGGCGACGTCGCTCGCTACCTGATCGTCGCGCCGACCATCGCGATGATCGCCGATGGCAACCAGAAGATCGCGCGCAATTACATGGCCGCCGCGGGCATCCCCGACTCGACTGGCGATCTGCTGTGGCCCGACACGAGCCCCGACATGCTCGATCCCGACGAGCTCGCCGGACCAACCGACGTCAACCATCGCGACGGCCTGCTCTTCGACGACGAGGGTGACCCAGTCTATTGCCAGCTGATGTCGATGCACTGGGGAGTGGCCGACGCCGAGGACAACCCCGAGGTCGTGGCCGAGGTCCGCGAGTACCTCAACAACCCGGTCCACTTCTTCGCCGAGTGCCAGGC
>CBFGLP010001568.1:0-36240 GCA_965649595.1 uncultured Myxococcales bacterium
CAGGAGCGGACTTACCCGATCGGGCTGGCCGAGCCAGCGCGATGGGTGGGAGCCCGACGCATCGATTTGGAGAGCAGCGCGGTCGCGCACGGCCAGATCAGCTGCTGCAATCCATCCAGCTCGACGCGCCGCCGCTCGTCCGCGGGTAGGCACCCATGCGCTCGCAGCAAGCGTCGCTGCTCGGCATCGAGGCACTCGGCCTCTTGCTCGCGCACGTGCAGGGACGCAAACACGTCCAGCACCTTCGTCCGCAGCTCGGGCTGTTGCCCGAGCGCCCACTGGACGAAGCGCCAAGCCAGCCCCGCGTGGCGAGCCTCGTCGTCGGCGATCGATCGCAGCAGCGCTGCGAGCTTCGGGTCCTCGCAATGCGCGGCCGCTGTGGCGATCTCGAGCGCCGCGATCGTCTCGCCGATGCAACCCTCGCGCACGCACGCGAGCAGCATCGCCTCGAGGTCCTGCGTCGCTCCAGCTCCGCGCACGTCGAGGGCAGCGAAGCCGAGCGGTCCACCAACTAATTTAGACGCGAGCGCTAGCGCTGCCTCGGCGTGGCGGGCCTCGTCCGCCGCAGCCGCGAGCGCGTCACGGATCAGCTCGGGCGGCGCAGCGATCGCGAGCAAGCGCGACGCGAGCTGAGCGAAGCTGGCGATCGAGGCGTGCTCGGCCGCGGCGACACGAGCCCAGTGCGCGGCGAGGTGCTCGCGCAAGGCTGGGGATAGATCGGCGAAGCGGGGCTCGTCGTCAGTGCGGGGTGCTCGAGCGATCCGCTCGAGCGTCGCATGACGCGGGGCGCCATCGACCACGAAGGGCCGCCCATCACTGCCACACACCAACGACCCCTCGGCGATCGAGCAACACTGGCCATTGATCTCGTAGGGCCCGCACACGTTGGCCGGGGGCTCCCAGACCGGGTCGCCCATGCAGTTGGTCCAGTCGGCGATGCAGTCGCCCTCCGGACACAGGGACTCGCAGGTTTGGCCCTCCTCGAGGTCGACGCAGCCGAGATAGATGTCGTTCCAGCAGTTTCCTTCATCGGGCACGATCGGGCAGTCGGGGTGCTGTGCGAGGATCGAGGAGTCGGAGAGGGTGGTCGTGCAGTCACCGAGCGGGGGCAAGTCGGGCTCCGAAGGCAGGTCGAGCTTGGGCTCGGGTAGATCGTCGGCTTCGCCCTCGCTGTCGGTCTCGTCGTCGGTGCTGGTGCTGGTGGTCGTCGGGTCCGAGTCGTCCGACGAGCTGTCATCGCCGAGCTCGTCGTTCGCGTCGTCGCTCGAGCTTCCGCTACTGCTCGGATCCGTGGTCACGCCCGCCTCATCTGCCGACGGCACCGCGCTCCCACACGCCGTCATGACCGAGGGGATCGCGAGCCCCAAGCTCGTCAGCAACTGGCTTCGTAACCGCTCGAGCGTCGTGGTGGGCATGGCGCATCGTACCCCGAGCGAAAGCGAGCGCGGTTAGCGAGCGGTGGAGGGGCTCAGAACGGGTCGTTCTGGCCACGCCGACCCGCGGCTCCCGTCCCCGTCGAGGGGTCGAGGAGCGGGCGAAGACGAAGTGGCCAGTCGCGAGCACTAGCTCCACGGGGCCGAGGTGCACCGCGCGTTGTGTAACGATTGGGCGCCATGATCGCACGGTATGCCGAGTGGACCTACTTGGTTGTAGCGAGCGACTCCCGCAGCGTGCGTGCTCACCGATGGGTGAGGGCAGATATGTGGATCAGCCGATGCGGAGTTCGTACGTGTCGGCGATGCATGAATGCGGTCCTCCCGCTCTACGGGGCGATGTTGAGACTGGCAAAGTTGTGCCTGCGCAGATGGTCGTAATGGCAATAGCCATTTTCGAAGGGCGAATCTTGGGCCATCGCTGCGTATGTCGAAAGGTCGGTTCGATCCCGAAAATGCAATACTCAAAGTGTAGAATCACTCACGTCTGTGTTGAGTGGGTCTGGTCGCTCGAATTGAGCGAGGAAACGAGGCGATACGAATTTGTGTGTAGGACGGCTCGACGACGTGCTAGCGTCTAGAGCATGTACACCAATACCCGCATCGTGGTCATGGGGGCCCTGTTGGCCCTCGCTTTCATCCCCTCTGCGCATGCTACGGATCCGACCCCGCCCGACCTTTGTGTCGAGCCGCTTCGCGGGGTTACCGGCGAAGCCTACGTGGATCTGCAGGGTGACTTCGTGTCTCGCTTCTGCGATCCGCGAATCAATCCGCCGGTGCTCGATCTCGAGGTCTGCTGCTCGATTGGTGAAACCGCGTCGTGCAAGCTGCCTGACGCGGTTGGCCGCTGCTCGACCGGAATGAAGTTCTGGTGCGAGTACGGAGTGGTCGCCGGAACCACCGTGGCCTGCTTCCAGCCCGGTCCGGGCACTTGCGCGGAGGGCCACTGCAGCGGCGTCCCGGGGCCCGGGACGATCTTCGACGATTCGAGCTGGGTCTGCTGCAGCGACGATGACGAGTGCGTCTACGTCGGCGAATCGGGCGATAATCCGCCGGAGAACGTGTCCTGTGCCGGTGACCTGACGATCTGCAACTGGGGCAGCTTGAACGAGGACAATACCGTCACTTGCGGTAATAGTAATCCATGATCTTGCGCGAGCTCGCTCGCACTCGTTGAGCGCGCTCGCGGCTGACTGCATCGCCTTCGTCCTTGGCCAGCATGGATGCACGACGGGCGATCCGACCAGCGATCAGACCTGCGTCTTCCCGATCTTCGGGGGGACGCCCCTCGGCCGATTGAAGCACGAGCTCGGCGAGCTCCACAGCATCCTTGGCGCTGACCATTGCTAGCTCGTCGGCCCGCCGAAACTCCGACCAGGCAGCAATTGGGTCACCCGCCTTTGCGTATTCCATGGCACGCTCGAAAGTCGGCGGCTGTGGCTGTTCAGCCTCGGGGTTGATGAAAGTTGCAGCCAGGTGTCCCGAGCTGGCGGCGACCAGCAGCAGCCCGCCAAACAAGGCAGCGCGTCGACGATCACGTCGAGTATCGCGCTGCTGTTGGGGCCGGTCGCGCAGCTCGTTGAGCGCGTCGAGTAGCTCGGTCATGGTCGGCCGCAGCTCGGGCAGCGGTGCGCAGCCGCGCTCGAGCAGGCGCTGCAGGTCTGCTTCGAGCTCGCCCGGCACCTCACGGCACAGCCCGACGCAGTACGTGAGCGTGAAGGCGAACGAGAACACGTCACCGGCTGGCTCCCACTGGCCGCCAAAGCGCTCTGGTGGCATGAAAGGCGGCGTGCCGGCGGCCTCACCGGAGCGGGTGCTGCGGCGCGCGAGGCCGAAGTCGGCTAGCTTGGCGCGGCTGTCCTGAATGAGGATGTTGGTTGGTTTGACGTCACCATGCACGACGTCGCTGGCGTGCAAGTGCTCGAGCGCGCGGCCAACCTCGATCGCGCGGTCGAGCAGATCGAGGAGCGGATAGAGCCGCGCGTAGCTGGCCAGGTTGCCCTCCGGGCACCACTCCATCACCGTGCAGATGAGGCCTTCGATGGTCTCGACGCCGTGCACGACGACGATGTTGGGGTGCGCGAGGCTGGCGAGCAGGCGCGGCTCGGGCTCGACGCTGCGGCGCGAGACCTTGAGGACGACGTGACGATCGAGGGCGCGATCGATCGCGACATAGACGCTGGCCCAGCGGGTGGTGCTGACATGCTCGCAGACGAGGAAGCGCCGGACTGGTTGACCGGCGAGCAGCTCGAGGCGCTCGCGGTCAACTCGTGCACCACCGATTGCTTCGAGCAATTCGTCGACGTTGCACGTCTCGCCAAGCTCCGGGCCCCACCAAGCCGGTAGCTCCTGCAACGACGCTATCGGAGCTGGCGGCTCGTTGGGGCCCGGAGGTAGCGGGGCATTGGCGGCAATCTCCATGGGTACAAGCCTACACGGTCAGAGGGATACTGGCCCTGTCCCGACGGACAAGCCTTGCAGAATCACCCTGTGAGAAATTAGAGGGATGAAAATGAGGGTGGCGCATTTTGTCAGGTGAACGGCGGTCGTGGTGCTTCGAATGGGTATAGTGGCGCCAGGCTTGACCCGGCTGGATCGGACGGACATAGTCCTGCCGCAATGGGTGCTGGCTATCCGGATTCCGCGGCCCTGCGAGCGCTCGAGCTCGAACTGCTGAGGTACTTCCGCAACCGGGTACCAGCGCATGTCGACCCGCGTGACCTGGTCGCGGAGGTCTGGGTGGCAATGGCCGACTATCGGGGTGAGGCAAGCCATCGAACCTACGCCTTTCGGGTTGCTCGGCTGCGATTGGCAGACTTCTATCGCTACCGCAAGGACATCGAGCCGCTGCCGACGACGGGCAGCACGGCCGATCCCCAGCCGGGGCCCTCGACCTGGTTCGAGTGGTTGCGGGACCATAGCTCGCTGCAGCGCACGGTGGACAAGCTGCCTCCGCCCTTCCGGGACGTCGCGCGCTTGTACTTGCAAGGGGCGGACAACTTCGAGATCGCCGAGCAGTTGGGCCTTCACTATAACACCGCGCGTTCACGGCTGTCGCGGGCGTTAGCCAAGATTCGAGCGGAGCTCTCGAAGCTCGGCTAGCCGAGCTCGCGTGCGGCGGTGTCGCGAATCACGCGCCACGCTCGCGACAAGTGCGCGGAATATATTCGACTGTCAAGCTCTATTCGCGGCACGTTTCCGAGGTCTCGACCGGCAGCACTGATCGCATGTATAGTGATGAGGCGCTGTTTGGCTCTGGGAGCGAGGCAAAAAAACTTCGATCGACGGGATCAAGTCGGAACGTTTCGCGACAATCATAGACGAGCCTATTTTTTAATATAATATTGAGATTGCGGATTCGCGCGGTTGTATCAGCGTGCTTTACCGCGGATGTCGCGAAATTGATCTTCATCAGCCCTATTGGTGAGCCGGATGGGGGTTCGCGGATCGCGAACAGCCATTAATGTGCTCCTAATTATCTAAATTAGTATTCGCGACCGCCACATTGGCGCTTCGCTATTGCTGCTGGGGAGCAGGCGATTGCGAGTCGTCGGCCGGCATTGGTGCAGGCACAGCGGCGTTCGCCGCTGGGCTCGGACCGACCTTCTCTTCGAGCGCGAGCAGCAGGTTGCGAGTAAGCCGGACTTCACCATGCAAACCTGCCTGCTCGCCCCCGCGTGGACCTTGGGTTGGGTCCGCATCACTCGCAGGGACGAGGACGCCAACGGGCGGCGTCCCCAGGGTCATGACGGGGATCGACGCGCGCAGGTAGGGGGCGAGCGAGGGTAACGTGAGTTGATTCCCAAACAGGAGATCTCGCCCATCACGTTTCGCGACTCGCGCAGCTAGCTCGGCGATGCGGGCATCGAAGGCCCCGCTGAGCAGCAGGGCCGGGTGCAGGCTGTCGGGGTCGACGCGGTCGAACGCGAGGACGCTGGTCGGCTGGACGCCCGCTGTCGCGGTCCAACGCGCGTGCGCGAGCTGGCCAGCTCCGAAGCCAGCGTCGACAGCAAACAGCGCGAACAGCGACCTCCGAGGACGGGTACCCCGACGCTGCCAGTCGGCGAGCTGGGCGAGCACGCCGAGGCTGGCGAGCAAGCGATGGCTAGCGAGCTGCTCGTCGTCGTGGCTAGGAGTGTCCCATGCACAGACGAGCACGGCGGCCTCGCTCGGAAGCTCGCGGCCCGGCAGTCGAGCGGCGACGTTGTGGCTGGTGAGCCGCCGCTCGTGCAGGCCGAGGTCGATGTCGAGCAGCCAGGGCTGGTCATCGACGAGCGCGGCCTGCAAGCCATCGCGGCCCCCTGCGTCCAGGACACCTTCGATCAGCAGCGGGTCGGTCTCGCTGCTGCCGATCGGGTGGTACTGCCGACGCCAGCGCTCGCGCAGGGGTTCGAGGGCGGCATCGTCGAAGCCGGTGAGGACCAGGCAGCCGAGCGCTCCGCTCTCGCGCGCGAGGGCCACGATCGCGTCGATCCGAGCGGGGGCATCCGAAGCGGCGAGGTCGAGCTCGGGCGGGGCCTCCAAGAGGATGACGCGGCCCGCTACGGCCTCGCGCGGGAGCGCCTCGCCGAGCTGGCGAATGGGGCTGAGCGAGAGGCCCTCGACGGGGCCCGGTCGCCGCTGCCGAAAGGCGCCGTGCCGAGCCAGATCGATCGCCTCGGCAGGGTCATCGGTGCGGCCCGGACGAGCGATGACGCGAGGGGGACTCTCGGAGCTGGCTTCGACCAAGCTGAGCTCGACGTCCTGCAGCCAGCCTCCGCGAGGACCGGCAGCCTCGAACCCGAAGCTGCGCAAGAGCGCGACGAGGTGCGCGGTGGTGCGGGGATCCTCGGGCAGGCGGCGACGTAGCTCGTTGTCGATGTAGGCGGTCTCACGCTCGAGGAAGGCGTCGAGCGAGGCACGCAGGAGGTCCTCTGCGTCGTCGAGCTGCTCGGGGATCCGTGGCGGGAGATCGGGGAACTCGAGCGACTCGGGATCGGGCGGCGGCGGGAGATCGAGGATTGGCTCGATCTTGCAGGCCCCCAGAACGAAGGGAGCCGCGAAGGGACCCGCGAGCGGGCCGAGGCCGAGCCAGCGGAGAATGCGACGGCGAGAGTGAAGGCGGGTCACGGCGCGTCCTCGTCTTCGGCAGCCACGGCCGTGGCGACCGGGTTGGTGGCCCGGCGCAGCAGGTCTCGCAGGTGGCGTTCGAGCTCGGGAGAGCTGCGCTCGGTCCAGGTGTCGATCGCGGCGTCGAGCCGACCGCTCTCGGGATCGTGGCGGAGCCGCACGTCGGTGCCTGCGCGGCGGAAGGGCGAGAGCCACAAGACTCGGCGCAGCTGCTCGAGCATCGCGTCGTCGATCGCTACGCCAGGCTGAAACGAGACCTCGACGGGGACCGCCGCCTGCCGGCTGCCGATCGTCAGGGGTAGGCGGTCGAAGTCCGCGGCCGGAACGAGCGTGACGCCGCCTTCGGCGGTGCGCAGGCGGACGCGCGCGAGGCCGACGTCGCGGATGGTGCCCTCGACATCACCGATGCGCACGAGATCGCCAGGGCGCAGGCGTCCGCGCAGCGCGAGCCCGAGGCCGGCGGCGAGGTTGCGTAAAGAGGTTGGAGCGATGGCCGAGAGCAACGCGGCGATCAGCAGGGCGCCGGCGATCGTCAGGGTCGGGGCTCGGACGAAGAAGGGCTGGAGCGCGCCCACGATCGCGACGAGCAGCGCCGAGATGCGAGCGAGGCTCGCCGCGAAGGTCAGGCGGCGCTCGCCGTCGAGCCCGAGCCGCCAAGCGACGTGGATACCGAGCGGGACCAGCACTCCCAGCGCCCATACGATCACGACGAGCAGGACGAACCAGACGAGCAGACCGATTGAGGTCAGCTCGAGCAGCGTGGCCAGCTCGGCGGCGAGTCGCTCGGTCAGCGTGGGCGTGGGCTCGGCGAGGATCAGCATCGCGGGGCGATGGGTTTCGGTGGCCCTTGCGGGCCAAGCAGGTTGAGCGTCAGGGGTGGAAGAGCGCGAGCTCGATCAGCTCGGGGACCAGGAGATCGCGGATCCGGGCGGGGCAGCACGTGCTGCCTTGCTCGTCGCGCTCGATCAGACCGGCGGTGGCGAGGAAGTGTAGCCAGCGGTTCAACTCGTCGGGCTCGAGCGTGAGCTCGGCCGCGAGCTCGCTCGTGTGGCAGGGGCCGAAGCGGATCAGCAGCGCGAGCAGGTTGAGCGCGGTCGGGGGGAGCTGGCGGACGAACACGAGCCCGCGCGGGCGGTGAATCGGCGCGAGCGCGAGGGTCTGGTCGCGCAGCTCGGCGCGTCGGCACCACTCGGCGAGCGTGGCCCGCAGGTTGCCGCGGCCGCTGCGGGCGAGCTGAGCGAAGAACTGCCGCTCCTGCGAGCGGGTGCGCAGGCCGGGGATCCGAGTCAGGAGGCCGCGCAGGCGCGGCGCGGGCGGATAGGCGAGCGCGAGGCCGCTGATCCGGTGACGGGCGCTGATGGTGGTCTCGAGCTCGCTGAGGTCGTGGCTGCCGAGCTCGAGCACGCCGGAGAAGCCGACGCGCAGGGCGAGCAGCGGATCGAGCAGGCGCTGCAGCTCGCGCTCGACGGCGACCAGCCAGAAGCACGAGCTCGCGGTCGCGGCGATCAGCTCGAGCAAGCGCTGGACTTCGGCGACCGCGGGGGCGCCGAGCGGCAGCAGGCGCTGAAGATCGTCGATCACGATCACGCGGGGGCGATCGTGGAGGCGGCGGAGCACCAGCTCGGTGCGGGCCGGGCAGCGAAGCTCGCCAGCGAGCGCGTCGAGCAGCCCGCGGCGGTGGTTGGGCAGCCAGAGGATCTCGCGGGTCGCGAGCTTGAGCTGAGCGACGGAGAGCAACGAGGTCTTGCCGGTTCCGGGTCCACCGATCACGAGCATCGCGTTGCCGGCCTCGTGATCGATCCAGCGCCGCTCGGCCCGCGTGACGACGCGCAGCGCCTCGCGGTTGGCGACGAAGAAGCGAGGATCGCGGATCGGCTGATCGGTGAACAGCGCGATGTACTCGCGCGGGAGGTGGCTGGGCGAGCCAGGTAGCAGCTCGGCGATCTCGTTGGCGGACAGCAGCGAGCGACCGGAGCGGAGCCGATAGTCCTGGCTCAGCGAGGCGGCGGCCGAGCTGACGCGCTGGATCAGGCGAGTGGCGGTCGCCGTGATCCGGTCGCGCAGCTCGGCTAGCCGGGTGACGATGCGCAGGCGCGCACGATCGGCGCGGCGGGACACCCACTGCGCGGCCTCGTTGGTCTCGGTCGCGTCGCTCAGCGCGGTCGCGACGTGCTTGGCGACCGCGTCGAAGTCGTCCTGGATCGTCTGGGCGGTCGTGCGCAGCTCGGTGATCGCTCGGTCGTGCAGCTCGCTCGCGCGGCCGAGGATTCGGTCGAGGCTGGTGCGAAGGGTGTCGAGCTCTGTCTCGCCGGGCTCGCGCGCGCGGTAGACCTCGAGCATCAGCTCGATGTCGCTGACCAAGGTCGTGGCGGCCCTGACGGTCTCGTCGATCAGCGCGGCCGCGGCCTCGATGCGGGTCTGCGTGCGGGGGAGCAGACGACCGGAGATCTCGCCGTCGATCAGCTCGCGGACATCGACCTCGCGGATGCGTAGGCGAGCAGGGACCGAGGCGGTCGCGACCAGCTCGGTGGCGGCGAGCGGGCGCGGGCCGGCTTCGCGGGCGAACAACTCGCGGACGGCCTGGCGGATCGCTCGCAGCTCGGCGACCCGACCGAGGCGCTGATCGAGCTGACGCAGGCGCTTGGCGGCGGGCTTGGGCAGGAGGCCGCGGCAGCGCATGCCGAGGCTCGTGAGCAGGGCGTCGAGCTGCTCGGGCGAGGGTGGGGCAGGGGACGAGCCGTCGTCGGAGCGGGGGGTGAGCTGCTCGCGGAGCTCGGCGAGCCGACGCTGATACACGCCGAGCTCCTCGTCGATCGCCTCGCATGCGCGCTCGAGCTCGCCGACGGTCGAGCGCCCGCCCGCGAGCTGAGCGTGGAGGACCTGGACGCGAGCCGTGACGGCGATCGATTGCCAGCAGGCGTCGAGCACGGTCGGCCAAGCCTCGGCTTCCTGCTGCAAGGTCGCGAGCTCGCGCTCGATCGCGCTGGCGACCTCGCTGAAGTCGAGCGCGCGGATCGGCATCGCTGGCGAGTCGATCCGGTCGAGGGTGATCCGCAGCGCTCGATCGGCGGAGGTCAACGCGGCGGTAGGCAGCGCGCGCGCGCTGGACTCGAAGTCGTCGAGCAAGGCGGCGACGCTCGGGTGGAGGTCCTCGGGCGCGAGCCCGCCGACCAGGCGCTTGCGCATCAGCTCGGCTAGCTGGGCGTCGCAGCGGCACGCGGCTCGGAACAGCTCGAGCATCGCGGTCGCGAGTCGCGGCTCGTAGGCGGTGCGGGCTGCGAGGCGCAGAGGGACGCGGCGACGGGCAGCCCGACGCCGACCGAGCCGGATGGCGAGCCGACGCAGCACCCGACGGGCTCGCTGCCACGCGGCCTCGTCGGGCCGCGGCTCCGACCAGCGAGGCTCGAGCGGGACGTCGCGCGAGAGCTCGAGCGCCTCGAGCCGGGCGGCCGCGAGCTCGAACGCGGTGGCGAGCGTGCGCGCGAACGCGAGGGCGTCCGCGGGCGGGTGGGTCTCGGCCGCGTCGGCGTAGAGCGTGGGCTCGGCGTCGACGGGCAGCCGAGCGAGCAGCCTGCGACGCTGCTGCAACCAAGGCTGAAGGAAGCGGACGAGCGCCAGGTCGAGCTCGCGGCCGAGCGTGCGTCGGAGCTCGCGGGTGCGGGCCTCGAGCTGGGCGTCGGCGAGGGTGATCGCGTCGCTATCGTCGGTGGCGTCGGCCGAAGCTGCGCTCGATTCGGCAGCGGCGGTCGTGTCGGGGAGCTCTCCAGCGCGCCGCAAGGCCGTACGCAGCAGCACCGGCCCGAGCAGCAGGTTGATCGCCACGATTGGCATGCCGAGCGCTTGGATCTGCTCGCCCAGCTCGGGCAGCTGAGCAACCGCGATGCCAACCAGCCCGAGCGTCACTCCGGCTTGCGGCAGGTACGCGTACCAGGCGTTCGCGCGGACGGCTTCGGACTCGCCACCGAAGCGATTGCCGAGCCCGGCCGCGAGCCAATAGGACAGCGCGCGGACGGCCACGAGCGCGAGCGCGACGGGCAACAGCGCCAGCGTGGCGCCGAGATCGACGCCCGCACCGGCGTTGGTGAAGAACACCACGAACACGGGCAGCGACACGAGCTGCAGCGGCGGCAGCAGATCGTGCTCGTAGTCCGAGAAGTTGCGGACGACGAAGCCCGCGGCGATGCAGACCAAGAGCAGCTCGAGGTGAAACGCGGCGGACAGCTCGGCGACGACCAGCACGAGCGCCGCCACGAAGAGCAGCATCTCGGCCTTGATCCAGCGGATGTAGGCGATCAGCAGGCCACCGATCGCGGCGCCGACGACCAGCGAGAGGCCGAGCTCGGCAGCAACGTGGAGCACGACGCTGGCTTCGATCGCTTCACCCCCGACGAGCGCGTGTGCGATCGCGACGCAGAGCGCGAGCGTCACGACCACGACGAGGTCCTTGAGCACGGCGGCGCCGAGGACCAGATCGGCGAGCCGTCCCTTGGCGCGGCTCTCGGCGATGATCGCCAGCGAGATCGAGGGCGAGGTCCCGAGCGCCAGCGCTCCGAACACGAGCCCGAGCCCGATCACGAGGTTCAGGTCGCTCAGCCCCAAGGGGTGAAAGGTCAGCTCGATGCCGATCAGTGCGCCGGCGACCAGCGGGACGCTGAGCACGAGCTTGGCGAGCGTGGTGGTGCCGAGCGTGGCGAAGAGCCGACGCAGGCTGGTCAGCTCGAGCTCGAGCCCCGCGGTCAGGGCGATCAGCCCGAGCGCGAGGGTGTTGAACATCCGCATCTCGTCGACGACCGCGAGCGAGAGCACGTTGGCCGCATAGGGGCCCAGCAGCACACCGGACAGGATGTAGCCGGTGACCTTGGGTAGGCCGGCGCGGGCGAGCAGCTCGGCGATCGCGAACGCAGCGAGGATCACGAAGCCGATCGCGGCGAGCGTGAGCGGATCGGACGCGCCGGGCTGCGTGGCGCTGGTCTCGAGCGCGCGCAGGCCCAGCATCAGGAAGAGCAGGCCGACGACGACGAAGATCCGTTTCATCGGCGCCACAGCTCCCGCGAGAACACGCTGAGCAGCACGAAGATCTCGAGCCGGCCGGCGATCATGCACCCGGACAGGACCAGCTGGCCGAGCGGGGGGACGCTGGCGAAGTTCTGGGTCGGCCCGACGGTGCCGAGCCCAGGGCCGACACTCGACAGGCACGCGACGGTGCCGGTCATCGCCGAGATCAAGTCGAGCCCGAGCGCGACCAGGATCGTCGACGCGACCATGAAGATCGCCATGTAGGCGGCGAAGAACACCAGCACGCCCGAGACGATCTGCGGCGGGATCGCTACTCGCCCGAGCTTGATCGTCGCGACCACGTTGGGGCTGGTCGCGGCCCGGATCTCGCGGCCGATGATCTTGAGCAGCAAGAGCACGCGCACGGCCTTGAGCCCGCCTGCGGTCGAGCCAGCGCAGCCGCCCATGAACATGCACAGGAAGAGCAGGTAGCGGGCGAGGTCCGGGTAGGTGTCGAAGTCCTCCGTCATGTACCCGCTCGTGCTGGTGATCACGAGCACCTGAAAGCTGGCGAAGCGCATCGACTCGCCGACGCTCGGGTGGCGGTCCCAGATCGACCAGGCGATGATCACCGAGACCAGCAGGTTGACCGCGAAGAAGAAGCGCAGCTCGGGGTTGTCCCACAAGTCGCGCCAGCGTCCGCGCAAGGCCATGTAGTAGAGCCCGAAGTTGGACCCGGCGATGAACATGAAGATGATCGTCACCCAGTCGATGTACGCACTCTGGTAGTGGCCGATGCTCGCGACCTTGGTCGAGAACCCGCCGGTCCCGAGCGTCGACATCGCGTGACAGATCGCGTCGAACACCGGCATGCCGCCCGCGATGTAGAGCAGCGCGCAGAGCAGCGTGATCCCACCGTAGATCCACCACAGCGCGAGCGCGGTCTGCTTGATGCGCGGGCGCAGGCCCTCCGCCTGGGGACCGGGGACCTCGACCCGAAACAGCTGCTTGGCACCCACGCCGAGCTGCGGGAACACGGCGACGAAGAGCACGACGATGCCCATGCCGCCGATGAAGTGCATCTCGCAGCGCCACAGGTTGGTCGCGCGGGTCAGCTTCTCGACGTCGGGGACCACGCTGCCGCCGGAGGTGGTGAAGCCCGAGACCGCTTCGAAGATCGCCGCGGCTGGCTGGGGGATCGAGCCCTCGATCACGAAGGGCATCCCGCCGAAGATGCCCATCGCGATCCAGATCAGCACGACCACTCCGATCGCGTCCTTGCGGTGGAGCTGATCGTCGGCGTTGCGACCGAGCCGACGCAGCAACCAGGCCACCAGCGCGCACGCGAGCATCGAGACCGAGTAGGCGAACGCGCTGAGCGGCTCGCCGTCGTAGAGCGCGAGCAGGGTCGGCGCGAGCAGGGTCACCGCGACCAGCCCGAGCAGCGGAGCCGACAGACGAGCGACGGCGTGGAGGTTCACGAGCCCGACCTCCGTGCGCGCTGCAGCGACTTCTCGAGCAGGGCCATGCGCGCGGATGGGAGCGCGACGATCACGTGCTCGCCGGTGGTCAGGTTGCTGCGCTGGCGTGCGGAGCGGATCCGCTGTCCGGCGATCGCCAGCGGGACCGAGCCGGGCGGAAGCGGCAGATCGGCGATCCGTTCAGCCAACCCTTCGGGCCGCAGCTCGACGATCTCGATCCCGAGCTCGGGCAGCGCCGAGCGACCGACCAGCGCCCCGCTCGGCAGCAGCCAGTGGATCACCTGTGCGATGGTCTCGTGCGGGCTGACGGTCCCCGACACCCCGAGGTGCGAGTACACGCCCGCGTAGCCGGGCCGATGCACGAGCGCGAACACGTGGTCGACGCCCAGCTCGCGGGCGAGCAGCGAGGTCATCAGGTTGGCCTCGTCGGAGCCGGTCACGGCCAGCAGCGCGTCGGAGCGGCCGACCTGCTCCTCGCGCAAGAACGAGAGGTTGGTCCCGTCACCGTGCAGGACCTGGACGCCGTGTAGCTGCTCGGCGAGCGCCCAGCAGCGCTGGCGATCGCGCTCGATCAAGCGATCCAGCAGATCCTTGGGCCCGAGCAGCTTGGCTAGCTGGGCCCCGACGTCGCCACCTCCGACGATCGTCGTTCGCACGCGGCCCGAGTCCGGCGTGAGATCCTGGAGGACCTCGAGCACGGTCATCGGCGCGCCGCAAATGATCGCTACGTCGCCGAGCTCGGCGTGCTCGATCTCGGCGACCGAGCGGAGGTGACCGGCTCGCACGATCGCCGCGATCGGCTCGGGCCAGCTGGTCGAGCGCCCGCGGCTGCGCAGCAAGGGCGAGTCCTCGCCGAGCCGATGCGTGGCCACGTGCACGAGCCCAGCGGCGGCCGGGACCACGTGCTGGGCTCGCACGCCCGCGAGCATGCGCAGCAGCTCGACGCCGACCAGGCGGCTCGCGCACAGGACCGCGTCGATGCCGAGCACGCCGCCCTCGAACCCGAGCGGGGTCGCAAAGAAGCTCGGATCGTCGACGCGCGCGACCGTCTGGCGGGCGCCCATGTGCTTGGCCAGCGCCGCGCAGACGATGTTGAGCGAGTCGTGGGGGGTGACCGCGACCACGAGATCCGCCCGCTCGACCTCGGCCCGCGCGAGCACGTCGCGGTGCGACGCGTCGCCGGGGAGCGAGAGCGCGTCGATGCCCTCCTCGGCGGCCGCGAGCGCGTTGGCATCGGCGTCGACCAGGATCAGCTCGGCCTCGTGTTGCAGCGAGCGTGCGAGGTGACGACCGACCTCACCGACGCCGACGATCACCACCCTCATCGCTCGACCTCCTCACCCGCGTCGCGCTCGACTGGCTCTGCCGGCTCGGCTGGCTCGGCTGCGACCGTCGCGACGGGGGCCGGCGGTCGTGGACGGATCGCTCCGGCGTTGGCGAGCACCCGCCGCAGCGAGCGGAACGAGAACACGTCGAACACCAACATCGGGACCAACACCGCGCTCATCACCAGTGGGCTCGTGTCTGGGTGCCGCTGCGCGTAGCTCAGCCCGATCGCGGCCGCGAGCGCGCCTTGCCCGAGCAGCCCTGCGCCGAGCCGACGGAACTCGGCCCCGTGCACGAAGGTCATGACCGCCCAGTGGGTCGCGACCAGCCGCACGCCCAGGCGCACGAGCAGGTAGGCCGCAGGCACCAGCCACGCCCAGCCGAGCACCGGCTGCCAGGCGATGCCCGCGAACACCAAGAGCAGGACCGAGACCGGCCGCTTGAGCGGCTCGAGGTTGACCTGCAGGCGATCGGCGTGGCTCGACGTCCCCGCGACGGTCAGCCCCGCGACCAGGTTGACGAACAGCGAGGAGACCCCGAGCGCAGCTCCGATCCCGGCCGCGAAGATCACCGCGCCGATCGTCGCGACGTAGAGGCGCACGTCATCCTCGGCGCCGCCGATGAAGATCGTGAACAGCAGGCCCGAGACGGCCCCCGCGGCGCCGATCAGGAGCGCCCACTCGGCGAGGCTGAGCCCGTGCAGATCCGCGGCCTCGGCCCGATCGCCCGCGAGCGCGAACCCGCAGGCGACGACCGCCAGCACCTGGCCCGCGCTGGCGAGGTCTCCGAGCAGCTCGACCACGCTGCCCTCCGCGCGCCAGCGCTGCACCCCTTCGGTGATCGCCGACGACGAGGCGACCGCCGCCGCAGCGCCGAGCGTGAGCGAGAGCCACAGCGCGTCGTCGGCCGCCCAGATTTGATAGAGCCGCTCGCCGTCGGTCCACACCGGGATCTCCACGCGCGGATCCGGAGCGCTCAGGTAGCTGGGCTCGAGCCACTGGATCAGCCCCAGGCAGGCGATCGTCACCGCGAGCGCGACGGCCAGGCTCGCCAGCGAGCCAGCCAAGAAGTGCTCGAAGCGACGCAGGGCCGCGCGTGCGTGCAGCCCGACCATGAAGCCGAGCAAGCCGAGCAGCAGCGTGACCAGCAGATCGAGCGACACCCAGGTCTGCTCGTCGACGAGGCCGAAGGGGGCGAGCGGTCCGATCAGCACGCCGACGAGCACGTACTCGCTGCCCGACACCATCGCGAGGCGATCGGCGTAGCGGTGCAGGAATCGGCTGACGACGAACGCGAAGACGATCAGCGCGACGAGGACGAGGGTGGTGTTCACGAGGAGGCGAGCACCATGTTCCCACCGGACTGTGCGGACGGATATCTGAACATCGAGCTAGCACCGAGCCCCTCGCGGGGCCGGTATGGTGGAAAGTGGGTCACCGTGGTTACTGATCGCGCAACTCACAGATCGACACCTCCGTGTCGTCCAGCCGCTCACCATGGTTCTCCGTCCGAGATCGCGTGGTGAGCGGGACGGTCAGCGGTCGCGCTGCTCAGCCCGACTCGCTGGTGCGGATGCTGATGATGCCGTCTCCGAAGCCCAGCTCGCAGCTCACGATGTATTGGCCGTAGTCGAACTCGGTGAAGTCGTCGAGGCCGAGGTGCAGGCTCATCGGCCCCAGGTCGTTGGGCGCATCTCGACACTCGACGTCGAACGAGCCGCCGCCGAGCGACACGGAGTAGACGCAGCAGCGGGGCGGCTGGGTGGGCTCATCATCCGTGTTGTTCACCCGCACCCAGACGTCGTCCAACGTGCCGGTGACCTCGTCGCGCATCAGCGGACAGAAGAAGGTCCGGTAGTCTCCATTGGTGAACTGCACGACCTCGCGGACGCCGAGCAACGCGCGTGGGTCATCGGGGTCGAAGGCGGGCGTCGGGGCGCAGACCTGCGGCGCGAAGATCTTGTCGTCGGCGTTGGCGATCCGAGGCCCCCGCTCGTGTGCGACGATCAACCCCACGAGCAGACCGCAGAGGGTGACGAGCCCGACGACCCGAGGGCGGCTGTTATTGTAGTGTTTCATGGCTGTCTCCTGCGCTCGTTGTCCTGCGTAATCACTCAGGGGGATTCGCTGGTGCGAATGCTGCGGATGCTGTCTTCGAGGCCTAGCTCGCAAGTCACCGTGTAGTGTCCGTAGTCGAACTCGGTGAAGTCATCGAGCGTCAGGCGCAGGCTCATGTCACCGTCGACGTCGGGTGTAGCTCGACATTCGAAGTCGTATCCGCTGCCGCCGAGCGATACCGAGTGAACGCAGCAACGCGGTGGCGTGCCCGCCTCGTCCTCCTGGCTCTCATTGCTCACCCGCACCCAGACGTCGTCGAGCGTGCCGGTGACCGCGTCGCGCACCAGCGGACAAATGAAGGTCTGGTAGGCCAAGCTCTCGGTCTGCTCGAACCCTACAGATCCGATCCCCGCGTTCCCGAACCCACCAGTATCGGGGTCGATCGGAACGCAGTACTGGATAGCGAAGAT
This sequence comes from uncultured Myxococcales bacterium, assembly GCA_965649595.1. Classification (GTDB taxonomy): domain Bacteria; phylum Myxococcota_A; class Polyangia; order Nannocystales; family Nannocystaceae; genus Plesiocystis. The sequence goes on from CBFGLP010001568.1 coordinate 16,872, forward strand.
CTTGTCGTCGGCCGCGGCGGTCGGCAGCCCGTGCTCGCGCGCGACGACGAGCCCGAGGGCCAGGCCCGAGAGGGCGAGGAATCCAGCGACGAATCGAGGGTGTTGCTCGTGGTATTTCATGGCTCCCTCCTCACGGAGACTCGCTGGTGCGGATGCCGATGATGGTGTCGCCATCGCCCAGATCACAATCGACGGTATAGTGGCCGTAGTCGAACTCGGTGAAATCACTCAAGGTGAAGTGGAGGCTCAGCTGACCCTCGACATCGGGCGCGGTCCGGCACTCGAAGTCGGACATGCTGGCGCCGATCGATATCGAGTTCACGCAGCAACGCGGCGGCGTGTCCTCGACGGGGCTATCGTTGAACACACGCACCCAGACATCGTCGAGCGTGCCAGTGACCTCGTCTCGCACCAGCGGGCAGATGAACGTCTGGTAGCCCTCCACGGTGTTCTGCTCGATATCGTAGAAGTGGATCTCTGCGCGACCGATTCCGCCGACGTCCGGGTCCTCGGGCACGCAGGACTGCGGCGCGAAGATCTTGTCGTCGGCCGCCATCGCGGTCTGGGCTCCGTGCTCATGGGTCATGAGCCCGCCCAGGACCAGGCCAGAGAAGGTGATGAGCCCGGCGACGACTCGAGCGTGGTTCCCGTGGTTCTTCATGGGCTTCATGGCTGTTTCACGTCTGACTGTTTCGTGCCCTGCTGGTTCGTGTTCGGTTGTTTTTCGTTCTGCCCTGCTCGACTCAGCGTGGCAGCGAGTGTCCGTCGCGAGCGAGGTAAGCGATAGTTCGAGCGGCCCTGTCTGGCGTGGGGTCGTGATGCACGACGAAGCCGCGCGATGAGCTGAGGATCGCTCGCCAGTCCAATGGCCCATCGCCGTCGCTGCCTCGCGCGTGCTCGATTTCGGCTACGCAGATGGTGCGCTTGCAGCTCGCGGAGAGCAGCTTCGCACCAGCCGGACCGTGGATGGCGAAACCACTCGCGATTTGCTGCTCCATGGCAGGCGCCCAGTCGAGATCCACGGCCTCGCGCTCCGCTACGGCGAGGAGCAGCGAGGCCCGACGCTCGCTGATCTCTCGCTCGCGAGCGATGAGCACCGCTAGGTCTTGCTCTTCGTGAGCCTCGGCAGCGTCGCCCTGCGATTGCTGGTCTCGTTCGGCCATCATTCCGCGCAAGCGCGCGACCTCGCTGGCCAAGGCCTCGAGCTCCTCTCTCTCGGCCGCTGGTGCGGGGTGCCGTGCATGGTCCTGAAGCTCGTCCGAGGAGTCGCGGATGAGCGTTCCGAGCACGACTCCCGCACCGCTGGCGAGCACGAACAACGAGACATGCACGATCCGATTCATCTTTGATTCCCCATCGAGGTGTTCGATGCCTAGCAGGGTGCGGAAGGCAGGGAGCAGGTCGCGGTTGCGAGCCCCGAGACCGAGGATGAACGTGGACCCCTCGGGGGCAAGCGGTGGGCCGATGCGCCGGCGATTTAGTCGAGTGGCCGAGCCTTTGGTGGCTGTCCCCGGCCAAGTCGATTCGCGGGAAGGATTCGGCGCTCACGATATAGATGATCAGCGATGCCCTTCGTCGCGGCGCAGCGGGCACGACCTACGTCGGTGTGTTGGCGCTTGTCGATGCGCCCATCCGCACGCGAGACTGAGCGAGGCGGCTCCCGGAGCCGAGAGGCGAGACGCATGGCATCCGAGCACCAGCAGGTTGGGGACGAGTATCTCGAGCAGCGCAGCTTGCAGCGCAGCGCGGGCGCGCTGCTGCTGTGGGGCCTCGGGGTCGGCTACGTGATCTCCGGTGACTTCTTCGGCTGGAACTTCGGCCTGGCCGCAGGCGGCTTCGGCGGCATGGCGATCGCGGTCGTCCTGATGGCCGCGCTCTACCTCGCGATGATCTTCTCGATCGCCGAGTTGGCCACGATGATGCCGGTCGCGGGAGGACCCTACGCGTTCGCCCGGCGGGCGCTCGGGACCTGGGGTGGGTTCATTACCGGGGTCGCGGTGACGATCGAGTACGTGCTCGCACCGGCCGTGATCGCGACGGGGATCGGTGGCTACGTGGCGGGGATGTTCACCGCGGCGCCAGACTGGGTCGCCACCTGGGTCCCGATCTTGGCCTATGTCGTGTTCGTCGGCGTCAACTTGCTGGGCAGCCGCTTCTCGCTCGCGCTGCTGCTCGGGATCACGCTGATCTCGGTCGTGGTCTTGTTGATCTGGGCGGCCGCGATGTTGCCCCACGTCGACACCCAGAACTGGATCAACGTCGAGCCAGAGCCAGGCCAGTCGCGCTGGCTGCCGCACGGGCCCGCAGGCGTCGTCGCAGCCCTGCCTGCCGCAGGGTGGTTCTTCCTCGCGGTCGAGGGCGTGCCGCTCGCAGCCGAAGAGACGCGCAATCCCGGGGTCGCCCTGCCGCGGGGAATGATCGCCGCGATGCTCTCGCTGATCGGCTTCTCGGTGCTCACGCTCACGATCGGGCCCGGCGTCGGTGGGACCGCGACGCTGGCCGAGGCCGCCAACCCCTTGCCTGCCGCGACCGAGGCGGCGGTCGGGCGCAGCTGGGTGTATTGGCTAGTGACGGTGATCGGCCTCGCCGGGCTGATCGCCAGCTTCTTCTCGATCATCTTCGCCTACTCGCGGCAGATCTTCGCGCTCTCGCGGGCGGGCTACCTGCCACGTTGGTTGTCGCGCACGAATCGGCACAAGGCGCCGCATTGGGCGTTGATCGTGCCTGCGGTGCTCGGCTATGCGGTGATCCGGCTGGTCGACTCGTTCAACGCGGGCGAGGTCGCGACCGGAGACCTGCTCATGCAGATGGCGGTGTTCGCCGCGTTGATCTCGTACGCGATGATGCTGATCAGTCACTTCGTGCTCCGCCGTCGGGAGCCTCGCGCTGCCCGGCCCTATCGCACGCCGCTCTATCCATTCACCCCAGCCCTGGCGTTGCTGCTGGTGATCGTCGCGCTCAGCTCGACGATATTCTATGGTGGAGCGGCCGCGTTCGGGGTGCTGGGCACCGCGACCGTGCTGGTGATCGGGATTGCCTACTTCGGGCTCCATAGCCGGCACCACTTGATTGCGAGCGCTCCCGAGGAGGAGGCGGCGTTGATCTCGGCGGCCGAGCGAGAGCTCGATAGCCGCTCGAGCAGCACGGGCGGCTAGCCGGCTCGACGAAGCTCTCTCCGCCGAACGCCACCAAAACCTTGCCTAGTTGCCCCCTCTCGCGGGCCGGGGGGTCGTATCGTTGCGGTTCGATCGACGATGCCCATCATCGACATTGCGATCGAGAGGTGGGGGCGGGATGAATCGCATGGTGCATGTCTCCTTGTTCGTGCTCGGGAGCCTCGTCGGGGTTTCGATCGACTCGCTCGTCGGGGCGCGAGACACCGATCCAGTCGAGCGTCCAGCAGCCGACCCGTCGGTCGACATTCGAGCGGAGGGGCCGGCCAGCCTCGGTCTACGCAATGACGGATCCGAGCCTGCCGCCCGCGGCCCGGAGGCCGATCTCGAGCAGCTCGCAGCTCGTGAACGCGAGCTGGCCGAGCGCCGAGCCGCGGTCATCACTGCAGCGCTCGCCCGCGAGACCGTCGATCCCGACTGGGCTCCGATTACCCAGCGCAAGATCGCCGATGCCTTCGCCGCTCGGGGGCCGGGCGACGCGAGGCTGGCCTCCGTGGCCTGCGGGGCGAGTCTGTGCATGGCCGAGGTTCGGCTCGCGCGAGGTGACTTCGACAACTTCTACTGGTTGGCGATACCCGGCCTCTCGCGTGGCTACGTCGTCCACGACGAGGCCACGCCCGAGGGCACGGCGCGAAGCGTCGCCTACCTCGCGCGGGTCGGTTACACGCTCCCAAAATGATCACTACGAAAGGATGACAACCATGAGCCATCGCAAGCAACGCAACCGAATCATCGCTGGGCTCGTCACCCTCTGCGGGACCGGTCTGGGCTGGGTCTTCGCGCCGGAGCTGGCCACACGCAACGCCAAGGCCGGCGACGACAAGATCTTCGGACCGCAGTTTTGCGTGCCGCTCGAGCCCGCTGGCGTCGGCATCGGCAACGCAGCGTTTCACGCTTACGAGGTCGAGCAGAACACTCAGGACGACTATCAAACCTTCGTCTGTCCGCTCGTGCGCGACTCGGTCACCGGCACGCTGGAGGGTGTTTGGGTCCGCCTGACCAACCGCAACATCGCCCACGATACTCCGCCGATTTGCTGCATTCACTCGGTCTCGGTCAGCACCGTACAGCAAGACTTCGAGTGTCAGGCGGTCGTCAACGTCGCTGCGCGGATGAGCCTGAGCTTCGAGCTCGACGACTTCACCGAGTTCGACTACGGTCACTATGCGGTGACCTGCAGGCTCGGCGGCGAGGATACGATCATCAGCATCCGCACCAGCGAGTCGTCGTGAGCCGGCAGGATCCCGCCAAGCATGGCTCGATCGCCGTCGCACTCGCACGAGAGTTGCCATTGCAGTATCCTCATCCATCCTCGCTATCGCCACCCGCAGAGCGGAGTCGTGAATGAATCGAATCGTGCATGTATCCCTCATCGTTCTCGGGAGCTTCTTGGGCTTGTGGTTGGGTGCGGCAACCGATGAATCGGTGAATAACGGTTCCGCGCACGCGCGGGGCCACGAGGACATGACCGATCAGCGCGGGCTCGATGACTTGGCGAGCGAGGTCGCTCGCCTGCGCCGGCTGGTCGGCGAGCTCGAGGAGGGAGCGCGCGGTCGAGGCAGCGACGATCAGGACGAGCCCGACATGGTGGCGCTCGGAGTTCGCGAGCGCGAGCTGAGCAAGCAGCGAGCGGCCACGCTCGCCGCCACGGCCGAGCGCGAGGCCGTCGACCCGAGCTGGGGTCCGATCACCGAGCGAAAGATCGCCAAGCGCTTCACCAACCGCGCACCGGCGGGCACCAAGCTGCTCTCCGTGGTCTGCAAGACCACCCTCTGCGTGGCCGAGATCCAGCACTCGAGGCCCCGCAGTGGCAACACGAGCTTGGACTGGCGAGCGATCCTCGGGCTATCGCGGGGCCTCATCGTGCACGGCGAGCCGACGGCGAGTGGGCGCCGCCACAGCGTGGCCTACCTGGCCCGCGACGGGCACCGCTTGCCGATCTCGTCGGGCCGGGACTCGGCCACCGAGCCTGGGCTTCACGCGGCCGAGGCCGTCGACAAGATCTATGCCCCGCAGTCGTGTATGCCGATCGACCCGGACGTCGGCGGCATCGGCGACGCGGACATCCGCTTCGACGCGGTCGAGCAGGTCACTCTCCCGGACTACCAGACCTTCATCTGCCCGCTGGTGCGCAGCGATGTCTCCGGTAGGCTCGACGATGTGTGGGTGCGGGTGAACAACGCGAACTCCTACGAGGACACGCCTCCGCGTTGCTGCGTTCACTCAGTACCGCTCGGGGCCGGATTCGAGGACTTCGAGTGCAGGACCGCGCCAGACACCGAGACGCGGACGAGCCTGCACTTTGCGCCGGACGACTTCAGCGAGTTCGATCATGGCCACTATGTGGTGACCTGCGAGCTCGGCAGTGAGGACGGCATCATCAACATCCGCACTCGCGAGTCGCCCTGAGCCGGACAGCCGGTATTCACCCAATTCGCTCGCTCGGCTGTGGGGCCAGCCCCGGTTTGTCTCCATCGTCATCGGGCGGCTCCTGCGGCTGCTGGGATTCGACGTGTTGGGCGCATTGTACGTGGCCATCAGAACAGGTCTTGGCACGCGTTATCGACTTTGATTGGATTCGAGGTTTGCCGCGCGGCGATCGGAGTCCATCATTCGATGTAGCGGTGCATGACTAGGAGCCATGAATGAAGCGAGTGGTGAATGTCTCGCTGTTCGCGATCGGAATCTCCGGAGGGGTGTTGATCGGTGCGCTCATGAGCGACTCGTCGGAGTCGCTCTCGAGTCATGCGCGAGACTCCCTCGAGCTGGAGAACCGTCGGGAGATCGACGTATTGGCGAGCGAGGTGGCTCGCCTGCGAGGTGCAATGGCCGAACGAGGAGGTGAGCCGGTCGGCGCCGCGGTCGAGGACCACGCGGAACCCAACATTGCGGAGATCGCCGCCCGTGAGCGCGAGATGAGCGAGCGTCGAGCAGCGGTGATTGGCGCAGCGGTGAATCGCGAGGCCGTAGACCCGGACTGGGCTCGAGCCATGCAGCTGCGCATTGCCAGTGGGGTCGCCGCCCACGGGGCGTCCGGCTCGAGGCTGATCTCCACGATCTGCAAGACCACGATCTGCGTGGCAGAGATCGAGCACCCGCCGGGCGACGATGGCACCGGTCATTTGAGCTGGCGGGCAATGTTCGGCCTATCGCGCGGCTTTGTCGTGCATCACGAGCCGACGTCCGGGGGAGGCCATCGAAGCGTGGCTTACCTCGCGCGCGACGGATACTCGTTGCCGCGCTGAGCCGAGCACGGCAGGACGGAAACCAACCAGACACGAACCAGCAGGGCACGAAACAATTGGATGGGAAACAGCCATGAAGCACATGAAGAACCACGGGAACCACCCTCGAGTCATCGCCGGGCTCATTACCTTCTCTGGTCTGGTCCTGGGCGGGCTCCTGACCCATGGGCACGGAGCCCAGACCGCGATGGCGGCCGACGACAAGATCTTCGGGCCGCAGTTCTGCGTGCCCATCGACCCCGACGTCGGTGGGATCGGAAACGCGGATGTCCGTGTCGAGGAGATCGAGCAGACCACTCAGCAGGACTATCAGACCTTCATCTGCCCGGTGGTGCGTGATGTGGTCACTGGCACCCTCGACGATGTGTGGGTGCGGGTGAACAACGAAAACGACGACGAGGACACCCCTCCGCGTTGCTGTGTTTACTCCGTATCGCTCAACGGCGCCTTGAGCGATTTCGAGTGCAGGACCACGCCGGACGTCGAGACTCGGATGAGCCTGCACTTCGACCTGGATGGCTTCGCCGAGTTCGATCACGGACATTACACGGTGACCTGTGAGCTGGGCACCGAGGACGCCATCGTCAGCTACCGCACCAGCGAGTCTTGAGGTCCGAGCCGTGAAAGACCTCATTCATGACCGAATCGAGCGCACTCGACTGCTCGGCCACGAGCCCCTCGTTCTCTGCGGGCTGGCGCTGGGCTGGGCCCTGGCGCATGGGCACGCGAGCGGGACCGCGTTGGCGGCCGACGATAAGATCTTCGCGCCCCAGTCATGCCGGCCGTTGGGCTCCGGTCCGGTGTTCGGCGAGATCAGCCCTGCAGACATCCGCTTCGACGCCGCGGTGGTCTGCCCGCTGGTGCGTGACCAGGTCACCGGCACGCTGAGCGACGTGTGGGTGCGCCTGGACGATCTCGACATGAACCGTGCCCAGCTGCGGGTCCGCGCCGCTCTGACTTGATCAATCGACGATCGTCAGCGAGTCGGGGTACTCGATCTGCACGTACATCCCCTCGCCGAACTGCGTGCGATCGAACACCGCCTCGCTCCCGTCGCGCCAACGCACGACCAATTCCAGCTCCTCGCAGGGCATGTCGCCGAGGCCGAAGTGGAGCACCCGGGTGTCCTCGGAATTATAGGTACCTCGGCTCGACTTCTTCTCACGCGTGCGCAGGGTTTCTCCCGAGCGCAGCGTGACCCGGGTGCCGATCCCGTCGCGATCGACGGCCTCGCCGTCGCCGACGATCCGCACCGCCAGCCAGCGATTGTCCTGGCCAATGTCGTTGCGAAACAGGAAGTTCGGCCGTCCGCCGCCCTGGTCGCGTCCACCGACGAGCAGGTCGAGGTCGCCGTCGTGATCGATGTCCGACCAGGCATGATTCTGCGCGCCCTTCATGCGCAGCAGCTCCTCGGCCGGATCGTTGATCCCGCTCGCAACGCCGAGGCTGGAGAAGCTGCCGTCCTCGCGCTGGTGCATGAGGCCGAACCAGCTCTTTTGCTCGGGGTCGGTGTAGCCCGACTCGTACTTGCGCTCGCGCGAGAGCGAGATGTCGAGCCGGCCGTCGTTGTCGAAGTCGATCAGCGCCGCGTCGACGTCACCCTCGTTGAAGGGCAGCCCGCGGGCGAGCCACTGGTTCGTGAACACGAAGCCTTGGCTCGCGCCGCCGTTGATCAGCAGCTGGCTCGGGTCCGACCACTTGCGGTCGTAGTCGCTGTCGACCGGGTGCGAGATGGTCGCTAGCAGCACGTCGAGGTCGCCGTCGTTGTCGACGTCGCCACAGTCGATACCGAACCCGTTGCTGCCGCGATAGACACCGAGCGGCGGATCCGGCTCGGGATCGACGCCATGGCCGGTGCTGGCCAGCCAATAGTTGCCGGTGACCTGATAAGCGAAGCCGAGCGCCTCTGCGTCGTTGACGAACAGCCCGCCGCCTTGATTGTGCCACAGCAGGTTGTGCCCGCCGCCGGTGCTGACCGAGTAGGTCGAGACGAACACGTCGAGCTGGCGGTCGTCGTCGAAGTCGCAGGTGACCGTGCCGTTGCTCGGTCGCTGCTGGTTGCCCTGCAAAGCGGCGCTGACGTCCTCGAAGCTGCCGTCGCCGAGGCCCCGGTAGAGCTTGTCGGTGACGGCCGCCGTGGTCCCGCCCATGCCGACGTAGAGATCGAGCAGCGCGTCGCCGTTGAAGTCGGCGAGCACCGCGTTGGCGGCCGTGGTCGGGGCTGCCTCGACGCCCGCGTCGGGCCGCTCGCTGAAGTGGCCTTCACCGTCGTTGAGCCAGATCGAGCTGGTGAAGGGGTAGCCGTCGAGATCCTGGCCCGCGAACAGGTCTTGATCCCCGTCGTTGTCGAGGTCGGCGAACGCGAAGAAGCCCGCCTGCACGTCGCGGAGCCCCGACGCGTCCGACCAGTCCTCGAAGCTGCCGTCGCCGCGGTTGCGAAACACGAGGTGCTCGAAGGGCACGCCGTTTTGCGGGTTGGGGAACAGGCTGTGGGCGACGAGGTCGTCGAAGCCGTCGCCGTCGATGTCGGCGAAGGCCAGCCGGCTGTGGTCGTTGATCGCGGTGCCTGGGAGCGGGTCCTCGTAGAAGTTGTCGACCCGGATGCCGCTCTCGTCGGAGATGTCGGCGAAGAAGTCGGTGGTCGGGACGAGCGGAGGGCGTGGCTCGCAGGCTAGCGGGGTGCCGCCGGTCTCGCTCTCGCTCGTGTCGGTGCCGAGCTCGTCGGCTGCGTCGTCATCTTCGCTGGGAGCGACGCAAGCGAGCGGGAGCGCGAGGACGAGCGGCAGTCGAGAGCGCATGCGATAGCGTCGCGGAGGCGCGACGTGGGAGCAAGCGTCATGTCGAGTAGCGTGGTGAGGCTGTCGAGCTCGACTGTCTTTTGATCCGAAAAATGTAATCGATTCATAGTCCTTTGGGGTAGGTCTAATTCTTGCTTGAGATGTTGACCTGCTGGATCGACGTGCAGTAGGTTGGAGATGCGCCATGACTGAAGTGGAAATGCAAGCCATCGCTCAAACCTGGACGCGCGCGGATATCGTGCGGATGCGCGACGGGTTCGTTGTCAACCCTCACCACGCTGAGGCGGGGTGGCCGCCTGGAAAGGCGTTGGAGCACGCATTCATTCGAGCTTTTTAGCTCGATGGGCTCCTCGTGCATTGGCCCTTTCGTGTCCGCGACGGGCGTCCTGGATCCGAGGTCGGCATCGAGCTCGAGCACGTCGATGGTGCCGTGTCAGATGGTACCACCCTCTTTCTGGTGGAGACCAAGCACTGGGGGGAGAATCTCGACATCGTTCCTATCGTGAAGCTCTTGGCTCAATTGAATCGGCGTCCTCCAGCCGTGCTGGGGATCGTGCTCTCGTGGCTGGACTTCACCGAGCCGGCGCTGGTGCTCGTTCGACGCCTGCCTCCCTATCGCGTCCTGCTGTGGTGGGGGAGCGAGCTCGTCTGGGCCGCGCGAGAGAGCGGACGCATGCGATCGCTCCTGGCCGCTAAGCTCGAGTCTGCGGCTCTGCACGCTGTCCCCGATCACTACGTTGGAGATTTCCCGCAATGAACACGTTCATCGTCACTCAATCGAGCCTCGACGCACACATTTTCCGCAAGCTGGTTCACCGAGATCTCGGTGAATCCGCGACTGTTCGGTATGTAACTGGCCGTGGTCAGAAACGCGCCACGGGGGCAGCTGGTCGAACGCTGCTATTGCAGCATTCTGACAGCTTCGTGGTCGTGATCTTGGACGGAGGGGACGGCGATCCTGCGTTCGAACGTCGCTGGTTGGCGACGGCACTGGACGAGATTGCTCCACCTTCGCGCTGGCGATCGTTCGTACTCTTCCCTTCGCTCGACGCAATCGTTCGCAGCGAGCTCCACGAGCCCCCCGACACTGACCTCGGCGCAACGATCGAACGCGCCTCCGCCGACCAGCTCCGAGCGCTCGCCGAGTCGCCGCAGCTCCAGCCGATCCTCGCGGCGATCCGCGAAGCCGTCGCCGCCGTCGCTGCCTGACCTTCAAGCCCCGAGCATCGCTGGTCGCCGCTCGATCCAGGGCTGCGCCTCCTCGAGCTGCCTCGACAAGCGCAACAACAGCCCTTCATCACCAACTCGCGCCGCGAATTGCAGCCCGATCGGCAGCCCATCCGCGGTCCAGCAGAGCGGCAACGAGATCGCAGGTTGCCCGGTCATGTTGAACAGCTGCGTGTTCGGGTTCGGTGCGAGCGGGTTCTCGGCCATCTTGTCGAGCAGGCTCAGCATGACCGCCTTGACCGGCATCGCTCGCACGGCTCGCATGGCCGCGCGCTCCCACGCGGCCGGCTCGAGCTCGCCGACCTTGACCGGCGGCTGAGCGACGGTCGGGGTGAGTAGGACGTCGTGATCCTCGAAGAACGCGGCGACGTCACGGACGCCACGGCGGATCACATCGACATTCTGGATGTACTCGCCCGCACCGATCGCCTCGCCGAGCAAGCGCATCATCCACGTGCGCAGCTCGAGCTCTTCGCCGCGTGCCTTGCGGCCAGCGTGGGCCTCGAGCTCGCGGACCGAGCCGGCCACGCCCGCGGCGACCATGATCAGATAGGCGCGGACCAGCGCGGGCTTGTCGAAGCGCGGGCAGGCTTCGACGACGCGGTGGCCGAGCTGCTCGCAGAGCTTGGCGCTTTGCTCGACCGCGCGGACGCACTCGGGGTGGGTGGTGTCACCGAACAGCGCCTTGCTGGTCCAGGCGATCCGCAGCGGAGGGAGCTCGTGCTCGAGCGCGTCGACGAAGCGGTGCGGCGGGCTCGCTGCGGTGTAGTAGTCGCCGAGCGCAGGGCCGGCGATGCAGTCGAGCGCGAGCGCGCAGTCGCGGACGCTGCGAGTTAGCACGTGCTCGACCACGAAGCCCTCCCAGTGGCCGGACGCGGGGGGCAGGGGCACTCGTCCGCGGGTGGGCTTGAGCCCGACCACTCCACAGTGGCTCGCGGGGATCCGGATCGATCCGCCCCCGTCACCACCGTGCGCGAGCGGGACCATGCGCGCGCCGACGGCCGCCCCCGAGCCACCGCTGCTGCCGCCCGGTGTGTGCTCGGGGTTCCATGGATTTCGGGCGGGTCCGTGCAAGGCAGGCTCGGTCACGCCGAGGATGCCGAGCTCCGATGCGTTGGTGCGGCCGCATACGATCAGCCCGGCTTGCTTGAAGCGGCGGACCAGCTCGCCATCGTGACTCGCTTGGTTGTTGCGCAAGAAGCGGGTGCTGCTCGTGCAAGGCTGACCGACGTCCTCGGCCTTGAGGTCCTTGAGCAAGAAAGGCACGCCGAGCAGCGGCGGGGCGGGACGATCTTCGCGGAGCCGTCGTTCAACCTGCTCGGCCTCGGCCCGCGCACGCTCGGCGCTGCGATGGACCACCGCGTTGAGCTTCGCGTCGTGCTGCTCGATTCGGCGGAGCGCCTCGTCGACGACCTCCTTCGGGCCAAGCTCGCGGGTGCGGATCAGTCGCGCGAGCTCGGTCGCGTCGAAGTTGTCGTATTCGGCGATCGGGGGCATCGCTCATCTCCTTACCCTTGCTGGGCCGGTGGGCAAAGCCCGCGCTCGGTTGGCCGTGCTCACGGCTGCCTCGGTGTCCCTGTGGGCTCATTTCTCGGCGTGCCCGGGGCCCTGCGCGAACGAGCCGTGGTAGATCTCGGACGTGAGCGTGGCCGGTGGGAGCGAGGCCGCCAAGCGAGCGCTTCGTCAGCGCCTGCTCGCGCAGCGTCGGGCGCTCGTCGACGAGGATCGGCTCGCGCGATCGCTGCAGCTGCAAGAGCACCTGCTCGCGGAGCCGCTCTGGGCTCGGGCGCGGGGGATCGCGGCCTTTGTCGGGGTCGGGGGCGAGCCGGACACGCGGCTCTTGCTCGAGCGCACGCTGGCGGCTTGCAAGCGGCTGTGGTTGCCGCGGGTGCTCGGTCGTGGGCAGATGCGCTTTTGGACCTGCGACGCGATCGAGCAGCTCGAGCGCAGCTCGTGGGGCCTGCTCGAGCCACCGGCGATCGGAGCCGGCCTCGCCGCGCCGGGGCCCGAGCACGGCGTGGATCTGGTGCTGGTACCGGGGCTCGGGTTCGGGACCGACGGCGCGCGGCTCGGCTTCGGTGCGGGCCACTACGATCGCGCGTTCGGGCAGCGTCGCAGCGCGGGTCTGCCAATGCCGATTCTCGTCGGTGTCTGCCTCGCGGAGTTTCTCCTGCCGAGCCCGCACGAGATCCCGATGCTGAGCCACGATCTACCGATGGACTTCGTCGTCAGCGAGCTCGGTATCGAGCGTTGTCATGTCGTGCGGCCGAACGATGGTGCACGAGCGAAATGACATTCCAAGGTCCGCGCATCGCTGCCGTGAAGGAGAGGGCGGGAGCGCGACTGCTGATCTCGGTAGCGATTAGGGCAGCACTGGGGCAGCAAAAGCCGCCAAGCGCGGCGACCCAAGTGGAGTCTGCGAGTGGAAAAGCGGTGATGCATCAGACGGGACGAGGTTGACTTCCCCGCCGCTCAGTGAATGCCTAGAACATTTGGAACCACTGGGCCCATATTCCCTAGTTCGTCGGCTGGCCTCGGGGGGCATGGCCGAGGTCTGGATGGCGCGCCGCTCGGCGATGGGGGCGAGCAAGACCGTGGCGGTCAAGCTGCTCGGCTCGAGCATGGCCGATAATCCATTGTTCCGACGCATGTTCATCGACGAGGTTCGGCTCTCGATGATGCTGAATCACTCGAACCTCGTGCAGGTGTTCGACGTCGGCATCAACGACGGCCGCTTCTATCTAGTCATGGAGTGGGTCGACGGGCTCGACCTCGGGCGCCTCGCCGCATATATGCGCGACGCTGGCGAGCGGCTGTCGACCACGACGGTCGCCTACGTGGTCGGCGAGGTGCTCCGCGGGCTCGCGTACCTGCACGGGCTCGGAGCGAGGGATGAGCAGACGATCGTTCACCGCGACATCTCGCCCCAAAACGTGCTGGTCTCGGTCAGCGGCGAAGTGAAGATCGGCGACTTCGGTGTCGCGCGGATGTCGAACGAGGAGACCTCGGGGACGCACGTGCGAGGCAAGCTGCGCTACATGCCACCCGAGCAGATCCGCGGGGAATCGAAGCACCCCACGCTCGATCTGTTCGCGGTCGGAGCCCTGCTGCAAGAGCTGCTCGACGGTGTGATCTTCCGAGGTGGGCTCGCGCGGGATCACCTCTTTGGTGCGGTCCTGGTCGGCGAGGTGCCGCCGGTGCTCCGCACCGACGTCCCCGAAGTGCTGCTGGAGCTACGGAACCGGCTCTTGGCCGCCGATCCGACCCTGCGCTTGCAGAGCGCTCGCGAGGCGCTCGAGCTGCTGCGAAGTTGGTCGGGTTATCGCGACGTCAGCGACGAGCTGGCCGAGGTGGTCCGCCGAGCGATCGCAGTCGTCGGCGCTGGCGCTCGCGATGGCACGCACGACGACGTGACGGTGCCCGAGCCGCGGCCGAACCCCGCTGGCGACCCGAGCTCGCGCGGGCACGATGCGAGCTCGGGCAGCACGCCCACGCTGCATACCGGGCTCGACCGCACGAAGCTTCGGGCCGTCGCCAAGCGTCGCGCGGTGTGGGCTCAGCGACTCGCCGTGCTCGCGGTCAGCGGGCTGCTCGGCTTCGGCGGCGCATGGGTCAGCGGCCTCAGCGAGGCGGCGAGCCCGGTGTGGTCGATGCAGCCGCTCCAGGTCGTTCACGAGCGCTCGGCCAGGGCGAGCGACGAGGTGCCGACGAGCGAGCGACAGGTGCCGAGCCCCGAGATCGCAGAGCCACCCCCACTGGTCGTGATTGGACCCGCGCCGGCGTCGGGCGGCTCTGACGAGCCCACACCACACAAGCCCAAGCGGACCCCGAGTCGGGTTGCGTTCTCGGCGGGGCCATACGTGTTTGCCTGGATCCGGGTCAATGGTCGCGAGCTCGCCCTGACCCCCCGCGCAGAGCTCGAGCTACCGCCGGGCAGCCATACCGTGCAACTGCGCGCTCGCAGGGATCAACCCTGGATTCGGGCGGGACGGATCCGCGTCGAGGCAGGCAAGCGCTACCGGATCAAGCTCGATAAGCCCGCCGGGCTCGTCGTGCAAGCGGTGAGCGACTAGCAAGCTTCGAGGCATTGCTCGTCGGCGCAGGTGAGCAAGGGTGGCAGCTCGGGCACGTCGGAGGGCTTGGGTCCGCACTCGGACTTGCAATTGTTGCTGGATCCGCCCGCGAGCAGGCACGCTGCCAGGCACATGCACTCCTCGACCGAGGCGCACAGCTCGAGCGCGAGGCAGCATGCGTCCGCGAGGCAGCCGCCACACGCGACCGTCAGCTCGGCTGGTTGCTCGCAGCTCGGGCCCTCGTCGGCCGACTCTTGCTCCGCCGAGTCGTCGGTCGGGTCATCGTCGAGATCGGGCGGGAGATCGTCGGGGTTCTCGTCGGAGTCGCCGTCGTCGGATTCTCCATCATCGGACTCGCCGTCATCGGCCAATTCTGCGACCAGCGGGTTGGGCTTCATGCACCCGAGACCAATCTGCGCGAACACGAGCGCGATCACCATGGATCGGATTCCGCAGCTTTGGTGAAAGTCGAACATTTCGTGAGATCTCAGAATTGCAGCGTGGCTCCGATCCACGTGACCCGAGCCGAGCGCCGCGCCCGAGCTTCGTCGAAGATCAGCAAGCTCGCGCCAGTGAGCAACGCCGCTGCGCCCGCTGTCACGAGCACGATGCCTGCGGTGCGGGTGTCGTATAGCTCGGGGCAAGCCTCGATGTCGTGGGGATCGACTCCTCCGGGGCACTTGCTGTCGATCGCCCAAAGTGTCGACCCGGCGATCAGCCCGGCGCTGCCACTGCCGAGCAAGGCGAGCTCGGCCCAGCGTGGCATCACGCGCTTGCTCGGTTTCGAGCTGTGGTCCGGCGTGTCGGCGCCTGGCATGCCGGGCTCCGCGGGCAAGCGAGGCGGCGGAGCCTCGGTCGGTGGATAACTGAGCGTGATGCCGGCCTCGTCGAGCTCGAGGGTCGCGCGTAGGGGGTCGTGAGCCGCATCTTCGCTGGCGATCCAGACACGATGGCGACCGAGCAAGAGCGTCGCCTCGATCACGGGCTGGTCGTCGTCCGCCAGCGGGCGCTCGTCGACGTAGGCTCGACAAGCGACCGCACATTCGATCCGCAGTGATGCGGTCCCAATTTCGCGCAGGGCCGCGCGACGTTGCTCGTAGAGCTGCGTCAGCGAGGGGCCCATCCCCGCGGTTGGGAGGGTCGGATCGGCCAGCTCGCGCAAGGCCGCGTCCATGCTCTCTGCGGCCCCGATCTCGTCTCCGCGCGCGAGCTTGGCCCGAGCCAAGGTGAGCTGGGCGAGCGTGCGGCGTGCCAGCGCGTCGGGATCGGCCGCGAGCAGCGGCGCGAATTGATGAAGAGCGGCGAGCGCCCGGCTCAGCGCGACGATGCCCGGCTCCGGATCGGTGTTTGCGAGCACCGTGGCCTCCTCGAGGGCCACGAGCGCGCGCTGGTAGGCATCCCCTTCAGGTTTGGCCGGTGCCTCTCGATCCTCGGAGGGTCGCTCTGTCGAGGCGAGATACATACCCACATTCGGCACACGATTCACAATGCTCGGGTACCCGAATGGCACGAATTGAAATCCGTACAGATGGGCAGTGATTGTGCCGAGCAGGGGTAATGTGGAGCCGATACCCATGTGGATTTTTGACGCTGTCGACGTGACCTCCTGCCGCGCCGTTCCAGGAGTGTCGACTACGCTTCGCTAGGGTTCAGAAATGTCGCGGTCAGGTCGCTCAGTTGCAGAACAGCGTATATCCACTGAAAGTGCGACGCCTGATGCGCGCGTCGAGATCGTGCTCACGGCTGGAGAATCCTTCAGTCCTGAAACCCATGGTACCAAATCGAAACGATCGGTGCGTTAGCTAGATGACGGTCAGACCAATGTTGAGAGTGGGGCGCTACAAAGCTGCTTGACTTTGTGGTCAATCCGTTCAATGCATCATATCGGGTCTGGCGAACGACGAGTGTCGTAAGCGCTACGTCTACACTGTATGCCCCAGCCGCATCGCGGCCGGTGAGGTCAGGTTGCAGCAACTCGGCACATATTCGCTGGTCCGTCGGTTGGCCGCGGGGGGCATGGCCGAGGTCTGGATCGCTCGGCGCTCGGCGATGGGCGGAGCGAGCAAGACGGTCGCGATCAAGCTGCTCGCAGCTCACCTCGCGGAGAACCCGGTCTACCGACGGATGTTCGTCGACGAGGCCCGGCTCTCGATGATGTTGACCCACTCGAACCTCGTGCAGGTGTTCGACGTGGGCGAGCACGCGGGCCGCAGCTATCTGGTGATGGAGTGGGTCGACGGCCTCGATCTCGCGCGGCTCGGCTCGGCCCTGCGAGACGCTGGTGAGGTCCTGCCGATCCACGTGATCGCGCACGTGATCGGCGAGGTGCTGCGCGGGCTCGCCTACGTGCACGAGCTCGGCGCGACCAACACGACGATCGTGCATCGCGACATCTCGCCTCACAACGTGCTCGTCTCGGTTAGCGGCGAGGTCAAAATCAGCGATTTCGGTGTCGCGCGGCTGGCCAGCGAGGAGACCTCCGGTCTGCATGTCCGCGGCAAGCTGCGCTACATGCCGCCCGAGCAGGTCCGCGGCGACTCCAAGGAGGCGACCATCGACCTGTTCGCCGTCGGTGCGCTGCTGCAAGAGCTGCTCGATGGAGTTCGCTTCCGGGCAGGGCTCGAGCGCGACGCGCTGTTTGGCATGGTCTTGACCGGCGAGGTCCCACCCTTGCGCCGCGCGGACGTGCCCGCCGAGCTGCTCGAGCTCCGCGACCGGCTGCTCGCGCCCGATCGTCACCTGCGGATCCAGAGCGCCCGCGAGGCGCTCGCGCTGCTGCGCCGCTGGCCTGGCTATCGCAACACGAGCGACGAGCTCGCCGAGCTGGCCCGTCGCTTCGTGGGCGTGGCCGCCCCCCGCAGCGGCCTCGAGGTCGAGTGCAGCGACGAGGAGCTCGAGGTCCGCGATGAGCCGACGGTCGTCGAGGGCCACACACGCCCCAGCACCTCAGACCTGGCCACGCGGACGCTCCAGGCGACCGACGAGAAGGGCTCGGACACCACGCCCGCGCTCGGGACCAAGTCGCTTCCGATTCGGCGGGCGCCCCGGTTCCTGCGCTGGGGCGCCGTGGCTGCGTGTGCAGTGATCGGGATGCTGCTGGGGCTCGGGGGCGTGCACGTCGATGAAGACGGGCGGGATCTCGCCGACTCCCTACTCGCCGAGTTGGTCGCACAGGATGGTGAGATCGAGCCCCTGGTGCTCGACGAGGGGGAGCAGAGCGTCGACACCGAGGCGCCGATGGCCGGGCCATCGAGTCAGTCGCCCGCGAGCGATCTAGCGAGCCAGCCGCCCGCCAGCGAGCCATCGGCTCCCGCCTTGGTGGTTGCTGCCCCACCACCACAGGGCGAGCGTCCGCGTCGGCCAACAGACGTCCGCGCTGCCGACGAGACGGGCGAGAGCGTGGCGGATCCCGCCAAGGTCGAGTTCGCGGCGCATCAGTTCTTCTTCGCGTGGGTCAAGGTTGGTAGCCGGGTGCTCGCGCTCGAGCCGGTCGGCAAGCTCGACCTTCGGCCAGGTAGCCACACCGTGTATCTGCGCGAGCGCGACGATCAGCCCTGGGTGAAGGCTGGGAAGATCCGGGTCGAGGCGGGCCAGCGATACCGCGTGAAGCTCGAGCGGTCCGGTCGCCCGTCCTCGGGCGAGATCGCTGCCAAGCTGGTCGTGCAAAAGCTCTGAGCGGGGCCAAGCGTCCTGCGCCGCGAGGGTGTCTGTACAAGCAGGGCGATGGAGGCGATGCCGACGATGGTTAGCGACGTCAGCATGCCCTCGCGTTGGCCTGCTCGCGCAGCGCCGCGCGGCGGATCTTGCCGGTCTCGGTGCGCGGCAGCTCGGCCGCGAACTCGAGCCGCCGGGGGGCCTTGAACGCGGCGATCACCTTGCGGCAGTGGGCGATGATCTCGCTCGCCAGCGCGTCGCCGGCCTCGAACCCGGCGTTGAGCTCGACGAAGGCCATGGTCTTCTCGAGCCCGTGCTCGTCGCGGTACCCGACCACACCGGCCTCGCGCACGGCTGGGTGACCGATCAGCGCGTTCTCGACCTCGACCGGGGACACGTACACGCCCGAGCACTTGAGCATGTCGTCACCGCGGCCGCAGTACCAGAAGTAGCCGTCGGCATCGACCATGAACTTGTCGCCGCCGACGACCGCGTCGCCCTTGAAGGTCGCGCGGCTGCGGTCGCGCATGCGCCAGTAGCCGATCCCAGCCGAGGGCCCCTCGATGACCAGCGTACCAATGTCACCAGGCCCGACCTCGCGGCCCTCGTCGTCGATCAGTCGATGGGAGTAGCCCTCGACGATGCGCCCGAGGCTGCCTTCCTTCACGTCGCCGGGCCGGTTGGTCACGTAGACATGGAACATTTCGGCTGAGCCGATCCCGTCGTAGATCTCGGCGGTGAAGCGCTTGCGCCAGTCGCGATAGAGCTGCGGAGGCAGGGCCTCGCCCGCGCTGATCAGCGAGTGCAGGGCCGAGAGGTCGTGGCCCTCGGCCGCGCCTTCGGCCGCGGCCTCGAGCAGCTTGGCGATCGTCGTCGGCACGGTCACGAACTGGGTCGCGCGGTAGCGGGCGAGCAGCTCGAAGTACTGGGCCGGCTCGACGCGATCGGGCACCAGCACGCAGCTGGCCCCGACCGAGAAGGGGAACAGCAGGTTGCTGCCGAGCGCGTAGCCGAAGAACAGCTTCGGGGCCGAGAGCGTGATGTCGTCGCGCTGGAGCCCGAGCGTGCGTTGGGCGTAGGCGATCGTGTTCCACACGAAGTCGTGGTGCATGTGCACGACGCACTTCGGCTTGCCGACCTACCGCGACGACTTCGCCACCTGGCTGTCGTCGTCGGGCTCGACCGGCAAGCCGAAGTGC
>CBFGLP010001569.1:0-4068 GCA_965649595.1 uncultured Myxococcales bacterium
GCTCGAGCCGGTCGAGTTCCCGCTCGATGCACCCGCGCCCGAGACCGGCGAGCTGCCGCGGATGGATCCGCCTCCACGCAGCACGCCCTCGCCGAGCGAGCGGCGATCGATCATCGATCTGCGCGACCCCTTCGAGCGCCCCGCCCCGCGCCCGCGCGCGGACGGAGGCCACACGCTGGCGCAACAACGATTGCTGATGCCAGACCTCAAGGATCCCTTCGCCGACGGTGTTAGGCGGGTCCGCTCGCGCAAGCTGGATCTCCAGGTCCCCAACGACCTGCGCGATCCCTTTCGTGACGGAGCTCGGCAGCGGCGGGACCCCTGCGTGAAGCGGACGGCCGACGGAACCGAGGTTCAGCGCCCCGGCAGCCGAGAGCCCGATTGCGAGCGGCCGGCGATCGACCTTCGGGATCCCTTTCCTCAGCCAGCACCCAAGCGCTGAGGGGTCGCTCCCCCGAGCAACCTCGTTAGACAATAAACTGGCACTTTTGCGGCGCATCCTGCCGAGCGTGCGGATCGATCAGGGACCTGCGATCGAATGGGTCGATCTCGGATCATCACCAGAGACGACCCGAGTTCCGATAGGCTGTCGAGCATGTCGCTACGCTGGCCGCTATCGCTCGTTTCCGCTCCACTGATCTCGTCTTGTTCATTGGCCCTGCTGCTCTCCGGATGTGGAGGTGGCAGCAGTGATGGTGAGAGCGACGATGAGCTCGGCAGCGAGACCGACGGGACCGACGAGGGTGAAGAGTTCGTGTTCGTCGAGGCCGAGTTCGAGGTCCGCGAGAGCGTCGAGCAGCTCCACATCACGCACGCCGAGCCCGGCGTCGAACTGCGCGTGCTCGACTCGGCCGGGACCGAGATCCAGCGGGCGGTGACCGACGAGCTCGGCAGCTTGATCTTCCGCCAGCTCGCGCCCGGGGACGGCTACGCGGTCGAGGAGACGACCGGGACCGAGCGCGAGGCGGCCCGCGAGCTCTCGGTCATGTCCGTCGAGGGCAGCTACCCCGAGCAGGACTTCTACGACAGCCAGGTGCTCGAGCCCGGCTACAACTACATCGTCACGCGCGACGGCACCACGCTCTCGGCCTACGTCTCGCTGCCGGGCCCGATCGAGGACGGCCCCTACCCGACCTTGGTCAACTACTCGGGCTACGAGCCGAGCAAGCCGGCGACCTCGCTGGCCGAGCAGTTCAACATCGAGGGCATCGACCTCTCGACGCTCTGCCCGACCTTCCCGGTCATCTGCGAGGCGCCCAACGATCCCTCGGGCATCCTCGGCGGATTCCTCGGGTTTGCGACGGTCAGCGTCAACATGCGCGGGACCGGCTGCTCGGGCGGCGCCTACGACTTCTTCGAGACCCTCCAGGTGCTCGACGGCTACGACGTGATCGAGACCGTCGCCGCGCAGGACTTCGTGCTCGGCAACAAGGTCGCGATGGCGGGCTTGAGCTACCCAGGCATCAGCCAGCTCTTCGTGGCCAAGAGCCAGCCGCCGAGCCTCGCCGCGATCACCCCGCTCTCGGTCATCGCCCACACTGGTGACTCGGTCCTGCGCCCGGGCGGGATCGCCAACGACGGGTTCGCCTACAACTGGGGCGAGAACGTGCTCGACGGCGCGCAGCCCTATGGTCAGGGCTGGGAGCAGACCCAGGTCGACGCGGGCGACACGATCTGCGCGGAGAACCAGCTGCTCCACGGTCAGCTGGTCGACGTGATCGAGAAGGCCGAGAACAACCCCTACTACACGCCCGAGGTCTACGACTCGCTGATCCCAGAGCACTTCGCGGGCGACATCCAGGTCCCGGTGTTCCTCACCGGCGCGTGGCAGGACGAGCAGACCGGCGGACACTTCCCGGTCCTCTACGAGGCGCTGGCCAACGCACCGATGGTCCGCTTCACGATGTTCAACGGCATCCACGCCGACGGCTACATCCCCGAGAACCTGCTCCACTGGGGCGCCTTCTTCGACTTCTACGTGACCGAGCGGATCCCCTCGCTCTCGCCCGAGCTTCGCAACGTCGCCCCGCTCCTGTTCAGCCAGCTGATCGGTGACGACGTCGAGTTCGGGCCCGACCCCTACACGGGCTACTCGACCTACGAGGAGGCGTTCGCCGCGTACGAGGCCGAGGATCCGATCAAGATCCTGTTCGAGATGGGCGACTCGGCCGACTACGCGACCGGCGTGCCGCAGAGCTCTTGGCAGCTGACCTTCAGCCAGTGGCCGCCGGCCGAGCTCGAGGCCCAGCGCTGGTACCTGCAGCCCGACGGCACGCTCGCGCCGACGCTCCCGGCCGACAACGCCGGCGGCTCGAGCTGGCACGTCGACCCGCAGGACGCTCGCACGACCACGCTCGCGGGCGACATCAACCAGCCGCTGCCGCCTTGGAGCTGGCCGCAGGACGAGGCCGACACCGCGGCGGTGTTCGTGAGCGCGCCCTTGACTGAAGACACGGTGATGGTCGGTCCGGCCAGCGCCGACCTGTGGATCCGCAGCTCGGTCGGCGAGGCCGACATCGAGGTCAGCATCACCGAGGTCCGCCCCGACGGTCAGGAGATGTACGTGCAGAGCGGCTGGCTCCGCGCGAGCGAGCGGGCGCTCGACACGACGCGCTCGACCGAGCTGCGCCCGGTCCCGACCCACCTCGAGGCCGACGTTGCGCCGGTCCCGAGCGACGAGTGGGTCGAGGCCCGCATCGAGATCTTCTCGTTCGCGCACGCCTTCCGGGCCGGCTCGCGGATCCGCATCTCGATCGACACGCCCGGAGCCAGCCGGCCCGAGTGGGAGTTCATCCTCGACCCCACGCAGACGGCAGACGCGCGGATCTCCGTCGCGCACACCAGCGAGGCGCCCAGCTCGGTGCTGCTGCCGGTGATCCCCGACGTCGTCGTGCCGACCCCGCTGCCGCCCTGCCCCTCGCTGCGTGGCCAGCCGTGCCGGACCTACGTCGACTTCACCAACACGCCGGCGGACTGATCGCCGAGCCGGACACTCGCCAGACGAAGCGAGGCGCGATTCCTGGCCAGGAATCGCGCCTCGTCACTTTGGTCACCGCCTCAGGGCACGATGCAGGAATTGGTCAGGTCCAGGACTCCGCCCTGCTCCGTGCAGATGACCCAGGTGTCGAGGTACGCGGAGCGAGCGTCGACGTAGTCGTGCAGCTCCTGGACCTTGTTGTAGTACGTAGTGTTGCTGTAGGGCTTGTTGACGTCCTCGACGACCGCGTCCTCGATCTGCGCCGTCCAGGTATCGATGCGCTCGTGCAGCTTCGCGGGCACATAGCCCTCGTGCGCGATCTCGTCGACCATGTCGATGTAGTACGCCCGCCACTCGAGGTCCTGCAGCGCGAGGTCGTACCAGGGCCGACCGTGGGTGGTCGGCTTCTCCCACGCGATCGGGTCCGGATTCAGCGGGTACTCACCATCCTGCGGATCGTTGAAGTACTCGAAGGTCCCGTCGAGGTCCCACGGCAAGAGCAGGAATTTTCCCCCCATCGGATCGTCGTAGAGATAGAAGTTGAGCCCGCCGGCCCACGCGCCGTCCCCATCGGGGAGCACCGCCTCGGCCGCGTACACCCGCAGCGCCTGGTCGAGGTTGAAGTAGGTGTAGAGCTCCGCCGGCGTATCGGCGCCCTTCAGCGCGTTGAGCCGGGTCGTGGTCCCGGTGTCCTCGTTGGTCTTGAGCTGCCAGTTGGCGCGCTTCCACAGGTCGCCGCTCGGGTCCTCGAACACTCGCTCGAGGAACACGTCGTCGATCTTCTCGATGTTCGTGAAGATGCCGTAGTACTCGTCATTGATCACGAGCCGAGCGTTGTTGGCGCAAGGCGCAGCGATGCCGACGTCGCGCATGATCGCCAGCGCCAGGCGATCACGCAGCATGTGCCGATTGAAGGTGTGCGCGTCGAGGGCCAGCTTCCGCAGCCCCAGGAACCGCCCGTCCTTGTCGTTCTCGTCGAACGAGATCTGGAACTGCATCTTCTCGCCGGGCGGTCCCTCCACGGCGATCGGATCCCAATTGCTCGGATTTCCGCGCAGCCGAATCTCGGCGTCGTAGATGACGATGTCCCC
>CBFGLP010001570.1:0-5383 GCA_965649595.1 uncultured Myxococcales bacterium
TCGTCGGGGGCGAGCGAGGCCGATGACGATGGCTGGCGCCATGACCCGCTGATCCGCGGGGTCGCGCGGATCTACGCCGAGCTGTTGTCCGCGGCCGAGCAGCGCCGCGGCCCCGAGCAGGCTCTGATCGCGACCGGGCACCTCTATATGCGCGGGGGCGCCGTTTCGGAGCTGAGCGAGCGGCGGATCCTCGGCGGCAACCAACACGCGATCCCGCGGGCGATCTTCGCCGACGCGTGGGCCTACGTCGCGCTCGGGCACCTTCACCTCGCGCAGGCCGTCGAGCTGTGCGAGCAGGTCCGCTACTGTGGCTCGCCCTTGCCGCTCTCGCTGTCCGAGGCCGACTACGAGCACCAGGTGCTGCTCTGCCACTTCGATGGCCCCGAGCTGCAGCTCTGCCAGCCGCTGATCGTGCCGCGCTACGTCGACATGCTCCGAGTCCCGCGCGAGGGCCCGGGCGACCTGGATCGCGTGCTCTTCGAGCTCGAGACGATGCCGCTGCCCTCGCTCGGCGAGGACGCGCGCGAGCGCTGGCCCTGGCTCGAGGTCCGCGTGCTGCTCCGCGAGGCGGTCCCGGATCTCCGCGCGAAGATCGAGCAGGTGCTGCGCTCGCGACCAGTTCGCCTGCTCAAGATCACCGTCGAGCACGCGGGCGTCGGCGGCAGCCTGGCCGACTTTCCCAACCGCCGCGAGCTCGACCGGATCGATCCGCAGCAGGTGTTCATCGACTGCGTCGAGCGCAAGTACGGGGACAAGCCCGACGCCGAGCTGCTCGCGGCGTTCGACGAGCTGCGCGAGGCGGTCGCCCGAGGTGAGCTGGAGGAGGCCCAGGCTTGAAGATCCTGGCGATCCGCGGCCGCAACCTGGCGAGCTTGGCCGAGCACTTTTGCGTCGACTTCGAGCAGCCGCCGCTCGATCGGGCCGGCCTGATCGCGATCACTGGTCCAACCGGGGCCGGGAAGACCACGCTGCTCGACGCGATGTGCCTGGCGCTCTTCGATCGCACGCCGAGGTTCGCGGTCCGTGGTGGCGTGACGATCGGCGACCCCGACAGCGGCCTGAAGGCCAACGACGTGCGCGGGATCCTTCGCCACGGCGCGGTCGAGGGCTGGGCCGAGGTCGACTTCCTCGGCGTCGACGAGCACCGCTGGCGGGCCCGCTGGGAGGTCCGGCGCGCCCGCGGTCGAGCTGACGGCAAGATCCAATTTCAACAGATCAAGCTGCTCGACGCGATCACCGGGCGGCCGCTGTTCGGGGATCGCAAGGGCGACGTGCTCGAGGCGATCGAGCAGCGGCTCGGCCTCGACTTCGATCAGTTCCGTCGCTCGGTGCTGCTCGCCCAGGGCGAGTTCGCGGCGTTCCTCGAGGCCAACGGCGGCGAGCGGGCCGAGCTGCTCGAGCGCATGACCGGGACCGGCCTCTATCGCCAGCTCGGCAAGGCGGCGTGGGAGCAGGCCAAGCAGGCCGAGCGCGACCTCCAGCTGCTCGAGCGCGAGCGCGAGGGCCTGCGCATGCTCGCCGACGACGAGCGCGAGCGGCTGCGCGCTCGGGCTGCCGAGCTGGATCAGCGCCGCCGCACGATCGAGCACGAGCGCGAGCAGGTCGGCACCGTGATCGAGTGGCATCGTCGCCACGCTCGGCTCGAGCAGGACCTGGTCAGCGCCGAGCAGGCTCGCGCCGAGCAGGAGCAGGCCGCGAGCGAGCTCGAGGCGATCCGCGAGGCGCTCGCGTGGGCCGAGCGGATCCAGCCGCTGCGAGGCCAGCACGAGCAGATCGTCCGCCGCGGCGCCGAGCTGACCGAGCGACAGGCCGAGCTGAGCTTCTTTCGCGGCGAGCTGCCCTTGCTCGAGGACCAGCGGGCGCAGCTGCAGGCCCGGCTCACCCGCGACGAGCAGCAGCTCGAGCAGGCCCGCGAGCGGCGGCGACGGATCGGCGGTGAGCTGGATCGGGCGCGCGAGCTGGACGCTCGGCGTGGCGAGCTTCGACCTCGCAGCGCGCGGCTGAGCGACGAGCTCGAGCGGGCGCGCGTGCAGGCGAGCGAGCGCGAGCAAGAGCTGGCCACGCTCGACCAGGGCCTCGCGCAGCAGCGAGCGCTCGAGCAGAGCGAGCGGACGTGGCTGAGCGAGCACGCTGGCGCAGTCCAGCTCGGTGAGGCGTGGGGTCACCTGCGCGGCCTGCTGCTCCGCCACGCACGAGACCTCGCGGCGCGCGAGCGGGTCGGCTCGACGATCCGCGAGCACGAGGCCAAGCAGGCCCTGCACGAGCGCGAGATCGGTCAGCTCGAGCTGGCGGTCCACGAGCTGCGTCGGCAACGACAGAACTTCCAGCTCAAGATCCGCAAGGTCGCGCGGGAGATCGATCAGCTCCCGCCGCTGAGCGAGCTGCGAGCCCGCCAGCGGGTCCTCGACGAGGGTCAAAAGCGGCTCGCGACCCTGCGCGATCTGTTGAGCAAGGATCGTCGCTGCGTCGAGACGATCGCCGAGCTGCGTGGCCGCCAACGCGACCAAGGGCTCGAGCGAGAGCACCGGACCCGCGAGCGCGATCGTGTGGCGAGCGAGCTGGTCCGGGTCGAGGCGACCTTCGCCGAGGCCCAGCGATCGCTGCGGCAGCTCGAGGCCGTCCGCGATCTCGCGTCGCACCGGGCCGATCTTCGGCCAGGCGAAGCATGCCCGGTCTGCGGCGCGACCGAGCATCCCGCGCTCGCGCGCGAGCAGGCGCCGGCGGATCGGATCATCGCCGAGCAGCGGGACCGGATCGAGGCGCTGCTGCGCAAGCGCGACGATCTCCAGCGCGAGCAGGGTGAGCACGAGAGCCGCAGGCAGATCGCGATTGATCAGCTCGTCGGCCTGATCAAGGCGCTGCGCGAGCGCGAGCGCGAGCGCGAGATCCTGCAGGTCGAGTGGACCTCATGGTTGGCGTTCGGGCCCTTGCTGCCGGGTGACGAGCGAAGCGCGAGCGATCCGGACCTCGACACGGCGAGCGAGGGGCAGGGGAGCGGTGACCAGCTCTCGTTGCTCGGGCAGTCGGTCGCCGGCAGTGAGCCGGAGCTGCCCGAGCAGCTCGCCGATCCACGCAGCGACACCGCCACGTGGGCGCTGCTCGATCGCTTCGAGCAGCGGGCCCGCACGCTCGCCCAGCAGCAGGCTGATCTGGATCGCCTGGTCGAGCGGCAGCGCGACCAGCAGCGCCGCCGCGACGAGCTCGACGAGCAGCTCGACGAGCACCGCCGCGAGCTCGACCGGCTCGAGCAGCACCACGACGCGGTCACCCGCGAGCTCGACCGCGCCCGCGAGCAGCTCGCGGCGCTCGAGCGCGAGCTCGACGAGCGCGACGCCACGCTCGCGGCGGTGCTCGACGAGGCCCCCTGGATCGACTGGCGAGCTCGCCTGGTCGAAGCCAGCGAGGCGTTCATCGCAGCGCTCGATCGCGAGGCGAGCGCGGTCCAGCAGCATCGTCGGGCGCTCGACGAGGCCCGCGAGCAGGCGGGCGCGCTCGAGCTTCGCCGGGTCGAGCTGCACTCGACGCTCGGCCAGCGGCGCGAGCGGGTCGCCGCGCTCGAGCTCGAGCTCGGCGAGCTCGCGCGCCTGCTCGCCGAGCTCGACGAGGCCCGCGCGGGCTTGCTCGAGGGCCGCTCGGTCGCCGAGGTCCAGCGCCAGCTCGAGGCCGCCGAAGAGCTCGCGCTGCGCGATCGCGAGGCCAGCAAGGATCGCCTGATCGAGGTCGAGCGCTCGCGCCAGGATCGCCGGACCCGGATCGAGGCGCTCGAGGAGCAGATCGCCACGCTCGCGGGTCAGCTCGAGCTCGACCAGCAGAGCTTCGCTCGCGCGCTGGCTTCGGCGGGGTTCTCCCCCGAGCGGCTCGAGCAATTGCTCGCGCGTCCCGAGCTCGGCGACGAAGCCTGGCTGACCGAGCAGCGCGCGACCTTGCGTGAGCGAGACGCTGCGCTCGCCCGTCAGCGCGCCGTCGTTGGTGAACGAGAGCGAGTGCTCGCCGCTCATCGCGAGACCCGGCCCGAGATGAGCGAGGCCCAAGCGAGCGAGCGGCGGGCGACCCTCGATGCCGAGCTGCGCGCGCTCGCGGGCGAGCTGTTCGAGGTCGAGCATCGCCTGCGCAGCGACGCCGAGGCCCAGGCGCGCGCGCACGAGCTGGGCCCCCGGCTCGGCGCCCAGCAGCAGCGCGCGCGCGTGTGGGCGCGGCTGCGCGACGCGATCGGCGACGCGACCGGGACCCGCTTTCAGCAGTTTGCCCAGAGCCTGACGTTGGAATTGCTGCTCGCGCAGGCCAACGCACAATTGCGAGAATTAAAACCTCGCTATGCATTGGCGCGCGTGCCCGGGCACGACCTCGAATTGCAATTGATCGATCACGATCTCGGCGACGAGGTTCGCAGCATTCGCGGGCTCTCGGGTGGCGAGAAGTTTCTGGTTTCGCTGGCGCTCGCGTTGGCGCTCGCCAGCCTCGCCGCCGAGGACTGTCGGATCGACTCGCTCTTCATCGACGAAGGCTTCGGTACGCTCGACGCCCAGAGCCTCGACATCGCCGTCAGCACGCTCGATGCACTCCAGAGCGATGGCCGGCAGATCGGCGTCATCTCCCACGTCCCGGGCCTCGCCGAGCGGGTCGGCGTGGAGATCCGGGTCGAGCCGGTCGCGTCGGGGCGCAGCCGGGTGCGGGTGCTCGGGCCGCGCTAGCAGGTGTCGATTTGCGCTCGGGCTCGCCATATCCACCACGACCTGCGCATGCTCCGTCCATGCTCGCAGATAGCGATGCCTTCACCACTACTATCTTCGTGAGCCCCACGGGGGCGCGAAGCTCAGTGATGCAGGTGCCGCGCCGCCCCACAGTGGGCCCGCAGCGCCTCGATCGCGTCCATCAGCTCGCGGACCTCCATGGCGGCGCGGCTCTCGGGCTCGTCGAGGCTGGCCGTGCTGCCGTGGATCATCGCCTCGGGGTGGGCGACCCGCTGGGCGATCGCCAGCTCGAGCACCGGCAGCCCCATCGAGCCGAGATCGCGACGCAACGAGGCGGCTAGCTGGGTGCGGGGATCGACGGCGTTGGGCACGACCGCGAACATCAGGCGAGGGTTGCTCACCCGTGCCCGCAAGCAGGCCTTGGCTGCGTCGGCGCAGGCCCAGGCGTCCATCGGCGAGGGCCGACAAGGCAGCAGGACCAGCTCCGCGACCTCGAGCACGGCGTCGAGCACCTCGGGATCCGAGGGCGTGTCGAGCACGGTCAGATCGTGCCCGAACGAGAGCGCTCGCAGCCGCTCGGCCTGCTCGCTGGGATCACCGGGTAGCTCGAGGGTCCGCGGCGCGCGAGTGCCTGCCATCCGCGACCACGCGTGGGCGTCCCCTCGGGGGTCGAGATCGACGAGCAGGGTCCG
>CBFGLP010001571.1:0-1736 GCA_965649595.1 uncultured Myxococcales bacterium
TCGGCAGTTCGTCATCCCCACCGCGAGCGTGTGCCCGAGCCCGAGCTGGCCAGCCAAGGCTGCGCCGTTGGCTAACGCCGAGATCCGATCCGGGGCACTAGCAGGGTGCGGCCGCGTCGAGCAACCTATGTAGCTCGGCGACCGCCGCCTCCGGCTCACCGCTCATCATGATCGGCCGATTCGCGTAGCGACTCTCGAACCCCAGCCGCTGCTCGTGATAGCCGGTCTTGAACTCGGTGAACTTGAGCCCGTGCGCGGTCGAGACCACGACCACCCGCTCTTGCGCCCCGACCTCCCCGCGCTCGACCAGCTGCTCGAGGCAAGCCAGCGCCACGCCGGTGTGTGGGCACGAGAACAGCCCGGTCCGGTCGGCCCGCGCCGACGCGTTGGCGAGCTGCTCCTCGCTGGCTTGCAGGACCATGCCCCGGGTCTCGACGATCGCCTTGACCGCCTTGGGTAAGCTGACGGGGTTGCCGATCTGGATCGCCGAGGCCAGCGTCGCCTCGGCCTGGACGGGCTCGAAGTCGTCGACCGAGAGGTCGCGCCCAGCCGCCCGCGCGCGCTCGTAGGCACGGAACAGCGGGTTGGCCTTCTGAGCCTGGCAGCAGACCAGCCGCGGCAGGCGATCGATCAACCGCATGCGCTGCATCTCCAGGAAACCCTTGGCGATCGCCGAGACGTTCCCGAGGTTGCCGCCGGGGACCAGCACCCAATCGGGCACCTCCCAGTCGAACTGCTGCACGATCTCGAACGAGATCGTCTTTTGCCCCTCGACCCGCAGCGAGTTCATCGAGTTGGCGAGATAGATCCCGCTGTCGCCTTGCTCGGTGTCGGTCAGGCGCTGGACCACGCGCATGCAGCCGTCGAAGTCGGTGTCGAGGCTGCACACGATCGCCCCGTTGGCGACCGGTTGGATGAGCTGGGCCGCGCTGATCTTGCCGGCCGGCAGCAGCACGACCACCGGGATCCCCGCCGCAGCCCCGTAGGCCGCCAGCGCCGCCGAAGTGTCCCCCGTCGACGCGCACGCCACCGCGCGGATCGGCCGGCCCTCGGCGATCGCCTGCTTCACCGCCGACACCAGCACCGTCATGCCCAGGTCCTTGAACGAGCCGGTGTGGCTGATCCCGCACTGCTTCACCCAGAGGTCGTCGAGCCCGATCGACTTGCCGAAGCGCTCGGCCCACAGCAGGTTCGAGTTGCCCTCGAACAGGGACACCACGTTGCCCGGATCGATCTGCGGCAGCACCCACTCGAGCTTCGACCACACCCCGCTGCCGAACGGCCACTGCGTCCGTCCGTAGCGCTCGTCGAACAGCCGCATCCACGCCGCCGGCGAGCGCGAGCGCAGCGCCGCGTGGTCGTGCTGCACCTCGAGCAGGCCGTGGCACTGCGGGCAGCGATAGATCACCTCGGTGAGCCCGAATCGGCCGGGACACCCGCGAAAGCACTGGAACCAGGCGGCGTAGGTCACGAGCGCAGGATGCCACAACTCCGCGCGCCGGGCCGCGCCGGGATTGCGCGCGCTGGAGCCCGGCGCCCCGCGACGGCGGATTATCCCCGCGCGAGGCTCGGGGCGCGAGGATCGCCGCGGTGCAGCCGAGGGATGCGCACATGCTCTTTCAAACATGGTTCTCGGCACATGCCTGAAAGAACAGGCCAGCCCCATTCACTCCTCGGGCGCGAGGACGACCGCCGTCCCGTAGGCCAGGATCTCGGCCGCGCCCGCCATCACCGTC
>CBFGLP010001572.1:0-1786 GCA_965649595.1 uncultured Myxococcales bacterium
GTCCAGCCGGCCAACATCTTCCTGGTCATCGACGCGATGATCGGCCAGGACGCGGTCACCACCGCCAAGACCTTCGACGAGCGGCTCGACGTCACCGGCGTGATCCTCACCAAGCTCGACGGCGACGCCCGCGGCGGCGCGGCGCTGTCGATCAAGGCCACGACCGGCAAGCCGATCAAGTTCCTCGGCATCGGCGAGTCGCTCGACAAGCTCGAGGAGTTCCGCCCCGAGGGCCTCGCCGGGCGAATCCTCGGCATGGGCGACCTCGTCGGCCTGATGCAGGACTTCCAGGAGGTCGTCGACGAGGAGCAGGCCACCAAGGACGCCGAGAAGATGCTCGGCGGTGGCTTCGGGATGGACGACTTCCTCGCGCAGATCAAGACCATCCAATCGATGGGATCGATGCGCGACCTGATCGACAAGATGCCGCTCGGCTCGCTGTTCGGCGGTCAGATCCCCGACGAGGTCCTGCAGCAGGCCGGTGACGAGCGCGAGCTGGTCAAGATCGAGGCGATGATCCACTCGATGACCAAGCAGGAGCGGACCCAGCCCGAGGTGTTCCTGCTCGACGACGCCCGCTCCAGCACGCCCGCGCACGCCAAGCTGACTCGCCGCAAGAAGCGGCCCAAGCCCGGCAAGGATCCCAACGCGCTCGAGCCCGATGACTTCGTGCTCTCGCGGGTCCAGCGGGTCGCTCGCGGCTCCGGTCGGCAACCCGACGAGGTCATGGGCCTGGTCTCGCGCTTCATGGTCATGCGCGACATGTTCGGGATGCTCGGCGACCTGCTCGGCACTGGCCCCGGTGGCGGTGGCGGGCTGTTCGGCAAGCTGCCCGGCATCAAGCAAATGAAGCAGCTCGGGGCGATCCGCAAGCTGGCCAAGGATCCGCAGGCGATGCAGGCCTTGATGAGCGGCGGCGGCATGCCGGGCATGCCCGGGCTACCTGGAGGTATGCCCCCGCTGCCGGGGCTCGCCGGAGGTCCGGCAGGGCAAGCGATGCCCGACATCGCCAGCATGCTCGGCGACCTCGGCCGAGCGGGCGCGGGCAAGAGCAAGACCGCGGTGGCCAAGGACAAGAAGAAGACCAAGCAGGCCAAGCAGGCCCGCCGCAAGAACCGGAAGAAGTAATGAGCGAACGCGAAGGCAATCCGAGTCGGAGCTCCACTCCCGATGGGGGGGAAGGACAACCCGAGCCCTTCGGCCCGGACGGGCCGACTGAGCCCACCAGCGAGCGCGTCCGGATCCGCTGTCCGACCTGCAACCGACAGCTCGAGGCGGCCACGCCCGAGCAGCTGCCGCATCGACCCTTCTGCAGCCGCCGCTGCAAGCTCGCGGATCTCGGCCGCTGGCTGGACGAGGAGTATCGCATCTCGCGTCCGCTCGGGCCCGACGACCACGAGTGAGTCGACTTCGGGGCGCTAACTGGGGTGACTCGTGCTCGTGCGAGTCACCCCGATTTTTTTGCCCGCTCGCCGAGCCAGTTCCCTGCACAGTCGGGGGGCTGACCAAACCAACCTGCACGCTGGACCAGCGGCGCGATGTGGGCACATTGGATCACATCGCCATCGTTCAAAAGTACGATCTCGGCAAACTCGGACAAACGATCAGCCAGGATCACCGCGCCATATCGTCGTTTCGATTCGATCCTGGTCCACGCGCCTGATATGCTCGCGTCGAGGTTCGCTGGATCGTGGTGCACGAGCCCAAGTCTTCGACCGCTGGAAGCATGAGTAGCGATGCTGGTGAGCATCGCTATCATGGTGAGCATCGCGATCATGGTGAGCAT
>CBFGLP010001573.1:0-5461 GCA_965649595.1 uncultured Myxococcales bacterium
GTCGAAGCAGTGGTTGGTGTGCACGTGGCTGGTCCGGGGGCTGACCCGCGTGACCATGTAGCGATCGCCGAGCTGCTCGATGCCGAGGAAGCCGCGGCCGTCGCTGAGCATCCAATTGCGACCGTCGACCAGCGGGGTCGCCTCGATCTTTGCTCGCGCGTGGGTGACGTCGACCTGCTCGAGCAGGGATCGCAGCAGCGCCGATCCGGGCACGCCGTCGAAGGGCGCAGCCGGTCGCAGCAAGTTGCCGAGCACTACTAGGCCCTCGGCTCCGACCCCGGCCAAGCCGAAGCTGCCGGGGAGCGCGAGCACGAGCGGGCCGCTGTCGGAGACCCGACGCAGCTCGATCACCTCGGCCTCGGCGCGGGTCAGCGCCCACGCACCGGCGAGCATCGGACCACCGGCGCCCTCGGCCTC
This sequence comes from uncultured Myxococcales bacterium, assembly GCA_965649595.1. Classification (GTDB taxonomy): domain Bacteria; phylum Myxococcota_A; class Polyangia; order Nannocystales; family Nannocystaceae; genus Plesiocystis. The sequence continues at coordinate 418 of CBFGLP010001573.1, forward strand.
GCTGGGGCGGTCCAAATAGAACCCGAGCGAGCGCTCGATCCCCGCACCGAGCCAAGCCTCGACGTAGCCTCCATCGAGGGCGAGCAGCTCGCCAGGCTCGAGCTCACAAGCGCGCGCGCACCCCTGCAGCTCCGCGTGCAGCTCGGCCGAGAAGCTCGCCAGGCGCTCGAGCGTCGCGCGGGCATGCTCGACGACCCTCGCACCGACGCGCTCGTGCAGCCCAGCCCAGCGCTCGCCCACGCACGCGCGAATGCTCGCTCGCGCACGGGCGCCCTCCGAGGCGCCGCGCGCCTCGGCTCGCTCGAGCGCCTGGGCCAGATCGTCGGAGCGCGGCACGAAGGGAGGGTATCTGCAAATTGCCCCTCGATCGAGCCGACGCAGCCAAAGGGTGAGGCCGTGCATCCCAGCGCGGCCATCACCCATGCGCAGAGCTTGCTGCGAGCTCGCGTGGATCAGGGCCTGCACACCAAAAAGCGCTTGTTGTCGCAATAGCCGCCGTTGCACTCCATCGCGCGCGCGTAGAACCCCGCACCGAACCACAGCGTGCCGCCGTTCTCCTCGGACACCCAGTCGGTCCAGAAGCAACCACTCGGGTTGGTGTTCGCGAAGTACCTGCACTGCAGTGAGAGGTTGTCACAGTAGGCGCCCTGGCAGTCGATTCCAACCAGCCAGTGGCGACCCGGGCACTCGCGATAGTTGGTGCCCTCCTCGGACACGTAGGTGCTCCAGTACGACTCCTGCGGATCCTTGCCGGTCGCCTCGCAGTACATGGCGATATTATCGCAGTAGCCGCCGCTGCAGCCGACGCCGGTGACCATCCCATCGCGATCGCAAGTGATCGGCGGGCTCTCCTCGGACGTATAGGGCGTCCAGCCAGTGATGGCCGCCTGCGGCTCGGTCGGGAACGCATAGTCGTCGTCCCCGCCAAGCGCCGGCCCTTCGTGAAGTGCCGCGGGGACATTCGTAGCGCGCTCATCGACTTGCTCGGCGACGTCGGGATCGCAGCCGATCAGGGAAACGCAAGCAACCAGCGCCAACATGGCCTTTGCCACCATCAAAACATTGGGTTTCATGAATTGAGCACCTCCATAATCGAGCGTAGCCGAGCAGAATGTTCATACAATGAGCAGCCTCGAAATTGTCGCAACGATATTATCAATGACTAGCAGGCTGCGGGGCGCCAGATTCGATTCGACATTCGCCCCAAAGTACAGCGCCAACGAGCGCCGGCGCATCGGGAAAGCACCAATGCGCCGGCGTCCCATTCACCCCTTCGTCACGCTCGCCGCAAGTCTCCAATCGCCGCCAGCAGGGCGGTCCGAATCGGCCCCCGCAGCTGCGCCGCCGGAATGTCGAGCGGAGGCACGAAGGTCAGCGTGTCCGGCACCCCCTGGCCGAGCCGAACGCCGCGAGCCCGACAGCGCTCGCGCAGCGCCGAGGCGATGGCCTCGCTGGCCAGGGTCAGCGTCCGATACAGCCCGACACCGCCGACTCGCGCCGCGCCGCCGAGCTGCTCGGCGGCGTCGTGCAGCAGGGTGTCGAGCTCGCCGATCCCCGGCTCGAGATCGAGGCGATGCGCGGCGCGGAGGTGCTCGTGCGTGCGGATCATCGAGACCTCGTCGCCGTCCCAAGTCGAGATCAACATCAACGGCTTGCCTATCCACCAGCGCGAGTCGACGAAGATCTGGCCGAGCTGCCCGCCAGGGTACCAGAGCACCAAGCTGGGCAAGAAGGTCTCGGGCAGCCCGTCGACGCCCCAGGCTCCGGATCCGCTGCGATAGCCACCAGTCGCGGTCTCGATCACGACCAGCGGGATATCGTGGGCCGAGCAGATCTTTTGTAGCGCGAGCGCGGCGTCGCCCGAGAGCACTCGGCCCGATCGCTCGCCGAGCAGCTCGATGTAGACGCCGATGATCGCGGTCGCGCCCTGCTCGTGGATCAGCCGCTCGAGCGCCTCGATCGTGGCCGAAAGACCGAGCTCGGGGTGCGGCAGTCGAGGCCAGGGAAACAGCGCGAGCTCGGGCCCAAAGCCGCTCGCGTCGCTGAGCGAGCGGGCCGCCGCGGTCGTGTGGCCGAGGTAGCCGCCCGCGAAACCCACGGCCAGGTGCGCCTGCGGCCGCGAGAGCTTGAGGCAGCGCAGCGACTTGTCGACCATCTCGTCGCGCGAGCTAGTCGTATAGAGGTGGCTGGTCCCACGTGGCAGGATCGCCCGCAGGTGCTCGGCATAGTGGATGGCGTCGAGGGTCGCCCAATTGCTCAGGTTGAGCCGCGAGGCGGTCGGCCCGACCAATTCCCGCGTGGCCATGAACGCGGGCGCCGGACCGAAGGGCGCCTGGATACCCGAGGCGAGGTCCAGCCAGTCGCGCTCGAGCTTGGGTAAGGGCGGCGGCTGCAGAGGGATCCGGTAGTACTCGGCCTGCGACTTGCCGTCGTATTGGTTGTCGAGGATTGCGACCGTGTAGGCGCCCATCGAGCGGTTGAGCACCGCCATCTCGTCGGTCGCCCCGACCTTGTTGCGGCCAGTGACGAAGCGGTAGCCGTGCCGTCGCGCCCAGCCGATCTGCGCCCGCTTGAGCGAGCGTCCGACCCCGCGCCCGCGCGCGGCCGGGCTGACGGTCAGGTCCGCGGCATAGAAGGTGGTGCCGGTGCCGAGCCAGCGATCGTGATCGGGGCCGGCGATGTCGGCGAAGCGCTCGAGCGGGCCTCCGAACGCGAACCCGAGCAGCTCGTGGGTCTCGCTGTCGCGCGCGACCAGCCCGACGCCGCTTTGGGCGGCCATGCGCAGGTACTCCTCGCTGTCGGCCCGCTCGGCCTCGTAGGTCGCGTGCTCGAGCTTCATGACCTCGGGCCAGTCGCGCTCGACGACCTCGCGCACGTCGATGCGATGCGCTCGCCGACGCACCGCGCCCTCGCGCTGGTAGTGCTGGGCCTCGGGATCATGCAGGCGTCGCAGCGTGGTCGCGATCCGCTGAAACAGGTCGTCGAGGTGGCGCGGCTCCCAGCACGACGCGAGCCGAAAGCGGATCGTGGTCTCGCCGGCGTGGTAGGTCATGAACCCGCGAGCGAAGCGTTGCTCGACGAAGGCTTCGCGGGCGGCCGCGTCGGGCAGGTCGAAGGCGAACGCCGAGCCTGCCCCCCGCGGGCTGCGGACCAGGCCAGGGAACTCGGCGGCGAGCCGCTCGAGCCGCTCGTGGATCGGTCCTTCGAGCGCCGCTTGCTTCTCGGCCGTCTCGGCCTGGATCAGCCCGCGCAAGGCCGAGACCAGGTTGATCGGCCCTGGCTCTGGATCCTCCCAGCGCGCGAGCACGACCCCGAGGCCAGCCTTCTTGGCGCAGGTCAGCAGATCGGGCGCGGTGTCGGGGGTGTCGCCGAGGCCCAGCCGCGTCCACCAGAAGAACTCGCCGCTGGTCCCAAAGCCAGTCTGGACCTCGTCGGCGATCAGGGCGATGCCATGCTGCCGGGTCAGCTCGCGCACACCGAGCACGAACTCGCGGGTCAGGTGGATGTCGCCGCCCTCGGCCATCATCGGCTCGAGCAGCACGGCGTAGATCTGCTCGCCGTGCTCGGCCAGCGCCCGGGTGAGCGCGGGCAGTGATCGCTCGCAGAACACCGCCGCGAAACCGGGCAGATCGACGCCCTTGCGCTTGGCCGGGTTCGAGGTCGCCGCGAGCGTCACGAAGGTCCGGCCATGAAAGCTGCCCTCGAACGCGAGCACCTGCCTGCGCCCGGGCGTGGGCGCGTGGAGCCGAGCGATCCGGCAGGCCTTCTCGTTGGCCTCGGCTCCGCCGGCGTTGACGAACGCGACGTGCTCGAGCCCGGCCGGCGCCTTGCTCCGAACCAAGCGCGCGAACGCGTCGAGCTCGGGCGAGGGATCGATCGTGGTGTCGGGGTTGGCCCACAAGCTGCGATCGAAGCGACCCTCGTGCAGGCCTTGCAGCATGCCCGGATGCGCGAAGCCATCGCTGGCCGTGGCGATCTGGCTGCACGCGTCGAGCAGCACCATCGGCGGCTCGTCGATCGAGACCATGTAGGGACCCCAGCAGCGGCGGGGGTCGATCACCTGCGGTTTCTTTTCGCGCGGGACCAACTCACCGGCGTAGAGGCGCTCGAGCAGCGCTCGCGAGCGGGGGATCGCCCCATCGGTAGGGATGCGTACGCGCGAGGTCTCGCGCCGGACAGGCGCCTGTGGCGCTGGCGATTCTTCTCGCTGGCGGGCCTCTAGAAGCTCGAGCTCCCGGTTTGGATGGATCACTGAGCGCGGCACCCTCGGAGTTTAGAGCACCGCTCGTCGTGGTCCGAGATCCACACTCGCGAGTCGACGAGCCAAAGTAGTTGGCCGCTCACGACCGGAGCCGTCTGAGAGACACACCGTGATCTCGAGCATCCAAACGTGCGTCCGCCAACGTCGACTGCACGAGCTGACCGCAATCGTGTGCATGGGCGCGCGAGCACCCGAGGGGTAGCGACGATCCTCCACACAGATGACACAGCCGACCGTCGACCTCGCCGAGCCTGCGCGCTACCCTGCCCGCCATGCCGCGGCTGGATCTGCGTGCGTCGTTCTACGGTGGCCCTGGCTTCACCCTCTATCACGCCTGGGGCCCCAACTCCGCGCTCCCGCTGAGCCCTCACTTCCACGACGAGTACCTGATCTGCGCTCAGCTCCGCGGTGAGGAGGAGTGCCAGGTCAGCGGCAAGGTCCAGCGCTTCTCGGCCGGCGACGTCGTGCTGATCAACCCGCAGCAGGTCCACACCGGCAACCAGACCGGCAACGAAGAGCTCGAGTACCTGAGCCTCTACGTGGATCGGGCCCTGGTCGAGCGGCTCGCCGCCGAGCTCGGCGCGCCGACCTCCGCGCCCGAGTTCACCGTGGTCAAGACCGGCTCGCAGCCCGAGCTCGTGGCCAGGCTCGTCGAGCTGCTCGCGCTGGTCCGCGAGCAGCGGACCCACCGCCTGTTCCCGCATCCGCAGGTGCCGCCCGACCCGGAGATCGAGCTACCCGACGAGCATCACAGCCTCGGGGACGGCCACGAGCTCGAGCGCC
>CBFGLP010001574.1:0-3922 GCA_965649595.1 uncultured Myxococcales bacterium
GAGCGCATCTACGCGTTCCCGGCCAAGGAGAATTTCTGGCAGATGGGCGACACCGGTCCGTGCGGACCCTGCACCGAGATCCACATCTTCAACGACGGTGACGAGGCTCCGCCCGACGCCACGCGCGAGGGCAAGTACGGCCCGGCCTACGAAGAGCGCTACACCGAGCTGTGGAACCTCGTGTTCATGCAGTACGAGAAGCGGCGGGTCGGCACCGGCGACAAGGCTCCCATCGAGATGGTCAAGCTGCCCGCGCCCTCGGTCGACACCGGCGCGGGGCTCGAGCGTTTGGCGGCCGTGGCGGAAGGGGTCCGCAGCAACTACGAGACCTCGCTGCTCGCTCCGCTGGTCGATCGGGCCAAGCGGCTGGCCGGCGTCGAGGGGCCGCAAGGCGAGAGCGAGGCGTCGTTCCGGGTCATCGCCGATCATGCTCGCGCGACCGCGTTCCTGATCGCCGACGGTGTGTTCCCCGAGAAGGCCGGCCGCGAGTACGTGCTGCGTCGGATCATGCGTCGGGCGATCCGTCACGGCACCAAGGTCGGGCTCGAGGATCTGTTCTTCCACGAGGTCTGCCTCGAGGTCGTCGAGCGCTTCGGCGACGCCTACCCGGAGTTGCGCGCCGCCAAGCCGACGATCGCCGAGGTCGTGCAGATCGAGGAGGAGGCGTTTCGGCGCACGCTCAAGCGTGGCCTTCGGATGGTCATGGGCACGCTCGCCGAGCTGCCCGAGGGCTCGCGGGAGTTCCCGATCGAGCCGGCGGCGGTGCTCTACGACACCTACGGGTTCCCGATCGATTTGACCCGCGTGATCGCCGAGGAGCAGGGCTTGAGCCTCGACGAGAAGGCCGTCGAGGCCCAGGTCAAGACGATGCAGGCCGGTGACGTCAAGACGTTCACGTCGGGCGAGGCCAAGGTCGAGGATGTCTACTTCACGCTCGCCAACCGGCTCGGCGCGACGCAGTTCACCGGCTACGCCGAAACGACCAGCGAGGCCAAGCTGCTGGCGATCCTGCAAGCGGGCAGGGAAGTCGAGCGAGCGGGCATCGGTGACGAGGTCGAGCTGATCTTCGACCGCACGCCCTTCTACGCCGAGAGCGGCGGGCAGATCGGCGACATCGGCACGATCACCTTCGTCGACACCGACGCGGGCCCGGCCAGCGACGCGCGGATCGAGATCGTCGACACGATCAAGCCGACCGGCAGCCTGCACGTGCACAAGGGCCGGATCACCCGTGGGGCCATCCGCGTCGGTGATCGCTTCGCCCTGCAGGTCGACGTCGAGCGGCGTGACGCGATCCGCCGCAACCACTCGGCCACGCACCTGCTTCACCACGCCTTGCGGGCGGTGCTCGGCAAGCACGTCACGCAGAAGGGATCGCTGGTCGCCCCCGATCGGCTGCGCTTCGACTTCTCGCACCCGCGGCCGATGACCACCGAGCAGATCCGCGAGGTCGAGCAGATCGTCAACCGCATGGTCCTGCGCAACGCCGACACCGGCACCGCCGAGATGGCGCTCGACCAGGCCAAGCAAGCTGGTGCGATCGGCTTGTTCGGCGAGAAGTACGGTGAGCAGGTCCGCGTCGTGACGATCGGCAGCGACTCGGTCGAGCTCTGTGGTGGCACCCACGTGCACCGGGCCGGCGACATCGGGTTGTTCAAGATCGTCAGTGAGGGCGGCATCGCCCAGGGCGTCCGGCGGGTCGAGGCGGTCACGGGGACCAACGCGGTCGCGTGGGCCCAACACACCGCGAGCGTGGTCGACAAGGCCGCCGCCGAGCTGCACGCCCGCGACCCTGACGACCTGTTGGTCCGGCTCGACAAGCTGCTCGCGGAGTACAAGAGCAAGGACCGCGAGGTCGCAGAGCTCAAGCGCAAGCTCGCTACCGGCGGTGGAGGTTCGGGCGACGCGGTCGTCGAGGTCGCGGGCGTCAAGCTGCTGGTCCGCAAGGTCGGTGTCGCCGACCCCGACGTGATGCGGGAGGCCGCCGACACCCTGCGCGAGCGCTTGGGCTCGGGCGTGGTCGTGCTCGTGGGCGAGCGCGAGGGCAAGGCCAACCTCCTGGTCGCGGTCACCAAGGATCTCGCGGGCAGCAAGGTCCATGCGGGCAAGCTGGTCGGTGCGCTCGCGGCTCTCGTGGACGGCCGCGGTGGTGGGCGGCCCGATCTCGCGCAGGCTGGGGGCACCAACGTGGCGGGCCTCGATGCCGTGGTCGAAGCCGCGCCCAAGCAGCTCGCTACCATGTTGGGCTAGTGCCCCACGTGATAACCTCGGCGCGCATGCAGGTTGACGAACTGCTCGCGCGCGAGGGGCTCGATCCCGAGCTCCTGCTCCGTTGGGCTCGGGAGCGGGCCGACCACTTGCTCGCCGAGCTCGCGCCCGACGAGGGGCTGCGGGGGCTGCTGATCGAGCAAGGGGAGCTGCTCGACGAGGTCCCGCTCCTCGAGCGGGCCGAGGTCGAGCCGCTCGAGCCGGCGACCGACGTAGCGATCGTGGACGAGCCTGACGAGGCACCTGGACCCGTCCACGCGCAGCAGCTCGAGGCGGCGCCGGCCCCCGACGAGCTGGAGGACGAGCCAGCGCTCGACGTGGTCGTCGAGGACGAGCCAGAGCCACACGTGGACTCCCTGGCGAGCGACGCAGGCGAGGAGACCGAGGCAGGGGCGCTCGTCGTCGACGACGACGTCGACGCGCCAGTGTTGCTGCGACGAAGGCGAGAGCCCTCGTCACCGCAGCCCAAGAGCGCGGATGAGCTGCCACCTCCCCCCGAGCACCCCGGCTTGGCCGAAGGCGAGCCTGAGCCGGTGCTGGAGACGGTCGACACCGGTCCGCTCGATCTCGACACCTTCGAGGCAGAGGCGCTGCTTCGGCGAAGCGAGTGGCCGAGCTCGGCCACGCCCGAGTCGGGTCCGCTGGATCTCGCGCTGCTCGCCGCGCCGCCCTCGGCGACGACGACCGAGCCCGACGAGTCGGGATCGTTTCAATCGCTGCGGGCGCGGGGATTGGAAGCTCCGGAGGCTGGCTCGACCGATCTCGAATCGTCAGATCTCGAATCGCGCGATCTCGAGTCACCGGCGGCCGAGTCGAGCGAAGATCGCGAATCGAGCGATGTCGAGGCTGGGGTCTCCGAATCACAGCCGAGCGCCGACTTCGATCTAAACGAATCGGAGTTCAGCAACCTGGATCTACCCGATTCCGGCGACGCCGAAGCGGCCGAAGCATCGTCGGGCGAGATGTCGTCCGAATCCGACGATGCGGACGCTGACGACGAGGAACTCGATGTCCTCGAGTTGGACCTCGACGAGGAGCTCGAGATCGTCGAAGAGGTCGAGGAGGATGAGGAGGCCGAGGCTCCTCCGCCACCACCGCCGCCGAGCGGTCGTCCGCCGCCTCCGGGAGGCCGCGGTGCACGTCCGCCGGTCCCGAGCCGACCGCCACCTCCGAAGCGGGCTGCCAGCGGTCCGATCTCGACCGAAGCGGCGCCGGTCCAGACTGGTGACACCGCGACGAGCATGTCGCGAGCGGCGATCGAGGACGATCTTTCGCCGATCCAGACGGGCGAGACCGCGACCGACATGGAGCGCAAGATCTTGATCGATCAGACGGGCGAGACTGCGACCGCCATGCAGCGGGACGCGCTCACCGAGGACACGGCTCCCAACGCGCGCGTGCCTGGCTCGGAGAGCGCTGCGGCGCCGGTCGAGAGGACCGAGTTCGAGCTCGACCTCGATCTCGACGACTGAGATCAGTTGGGCTGAGCCCGGGCTCGGCTACGTTCCTCCCGAGGTGGCTCGAACCAACGCCCCGAGAGGGGCGGGCAGGGGGCCCCGTCACGGCTTTGCCGGGACGGGGGGAGGGACCGGCTACGGTCCCTCCATCAAATCAGCACTCAGAACTCGGCGCCAGCGAAGTGGAACCAGCGCAC
>CBFGLP010001575.1:0-3554 GCA_965649595.1 uncultured Myxococcales bacterium
GGTGCGGTGCGAGACGATCACCGTGGTCGGCGAGCTCGCGCCCGCGTTCGCGCTGCGGATCGCCGCGACCAGCTTGGTCTCGGTCGCCTGATCGACCGCCGAGAGCACGTCGTCGAGCAGCAGCAGCTTGGGCCGCCGATAGAGCGCGCGGGCCAGCGCCGTGCGCTGGCGTTGGCCGCCCGAGAGCATGACCCCGCGCTCACCGACGACGGTGTCGAGCCCCTGCGGGAGCGCGGCGAGGTCGGGCCCGAGGCAGGCCGCGTCGATCACCGCGGCGAGCTGATCGTCGGCGAGGCTGACCGTGCTCGCCTCTCCGGGCTTGTCGGCGCTCGACAGCGCCGGTCGTCGCCAGGGCCAGAGCGAGCCGGAGCTGGTCGACCCGCTCGCTTGCGCGTCCTCGGTGAGCACGTGCCCGGTCCGCTCGCCGAGCAGCCGGACGTTGTCACGCAGCGTGGTCGAGAACAGGAAAGGCGTCTGCGGGACCACGGCCACGCCCTCGCGCAGGCTGCCGAGCTCGAGCGAGCGGATGTCCTGCCCGTCGATCGTGATCGTGCCTGGAGGCGGCGTGTGGACCCGCGCGATCAAGTCGATCAGCGTGGACTTGCCCGAGCCCGTGCGGCCGAAGATCCCGAGCGTGTGCCCGGGCTCGACGACCGCCGAGACGTCGTCGAGCGCCGGCTCATCGCGGCCCAGATGGGTGTAGGTGAGCCCGCGCAGCTCGAGCCGCGGCGGCTGCTCGAGCCGATGCGCGTGCTCGACCGGCGGCAGCTCCGGCTGCGCGTCGAGCAGCGCGTGCACGCGATCGATCGAGACGATGCCGCGCGAGAGCGCCGTCAGCACCCACGCCAGCGAGGTCAGCAAGCCGACCAGCGAGAGCAACAAGGTCGAGAAGGTCGCCAGCGCGCCGACCTCCAGCTGGCCGGCCAACACTCGTGAGCCGCCGATCCACAGCACCAGGCCCGCGGCGAGGAAGCCCGCGAACGACAGCACCGGCATCGCGAACGCGCGCAGCGAGGCGATCTTGAGCTGGAGGTCGAGGTAGTCGCGGTTGACCCGCTCGAAGCGATCGACCGCGGCTTGCTCGGCTACGTGCGCGCGCACGGTCCCGACCCCCGAGTAGCTCTCGAGCACCCGGTCGGACAGCGCCGAGAGCTTCTCTTGGCTGGTCCGAATCAGCAGGTGGAAGCGGCTGATCGTCCAGCGCATGTACATGCCGCCGGCCAGCACGGGCGTCACGCACCACAGCGTCAGCACCCAATCGGTCCGCAGCATCTGCCACAGGTGCATGGGGATCGCGACCGCGACGTTGCACACCTGCAGGCCCGCGAACCCGACCAGCAGCCGGATCGACTGCGTGTCGTTGGCCGCGATCGAGGCGAGCTCGCCGATCTTGCGCTTGGCGTAGAAGGGCCGCTGGAGCGTGAGCAGGTGCTTGAAGAGATCGAGCCCGATTCGATACTCGATCTCGCGTCCGGGGTTGAAGAAGAGCACCCGCGAGAGCGTACGGACGACCACCAGGACGCAGGCCCAGACGATCATCCACACCGAGATCCGCAGCGCCTCGTCGACCGCCCCGGCGCCGCCGCGCTCGAGCGTGGTGAGCACCTCGCCGAGCAGCGTCGGGATCCACACGGTCGCCCAGTTGGTTGCGAGCAGGGCGGCGAGGCCGATCAGGTACGCGAACCAAAACTGCCTCGCGTAGCGCAGCAGAAAGCGGCCCATCGTGGCCGCGGCGGCCGACCATCCAGGACCGGCGGCGGTGGAGTCGGGACTGGTCATGCCTCGGGCGGCGCTTTTCTACTCGCGATGCGAGAGCGCGGCCATAGCTGCTCGCGCTCGGGCTAGCCGGGGAGCGGCGAGCGAGCAGCGGCTGAGCGAGCCGCTCGGCCGGGACGAAGAGACCCGTCTTCATGGGTCCCCTGTCCGACCCTCCGTCAACTCGCGGGACCGTCAGTGATCAGCCGCCGAACATCACGTTCCACACGAGCCCGGCTGCGGCGAGCAGGAGCGTGGCGATCCCCGCGACGATCGTCCACTTGCGGTTTTCGGCCGCCTGCTTGGCCTCGAGCTCGGCTTGCTCGCGCTCGCGCTGCTCGCTCTCGCGGCGGCGCTGCTCCTCCTCCTCGCGCTCGCGTGCGGCCTCGCGCCGCTGCTCCTCGGCCTCGGCTCGCGCCTGCGCCTGCGCAGCAGTCTCGCCACGAAAGCGAATGAACCATGGCCGCATCGGCTCGACCGGATGCAGCGCTTGCCACACCGCGTCGGGTAGCACCACGTTCGAGCTGCAGTACTGGCACGCGGTCAGGCGCTTCGCGTCGGCGGGGATCTGCAGCGAGCCGCCGCAGCTGGGGCAGCTCATCACGACCGGCCCGGTCTGCTTGGGCCTGTCTGGTCCGCGATCCGCGACGAACACCTGCCGAGCCGAGGGGACTAGCTCACGCAGGCCCGCGCTGATCGGAAAGCTCTTCGTCAGCGCCCCGCACGACGAGCAGGTCAGCTCGCCCTTGCTGCCATCGGCGACCACCGAGTCGTCGAGCGGGCTCTTGCAGCGATCGCACTCGAGCGGCCGAGGCTCGAGCTCGGCCGTTTGGCGAGTGCCGTGGCCGGACGAGCTGTAGCTGAGCTGGCTCTTGCGTGGCCACTCGTCGCGATCGTCCGCGATGCCGAGCAGATCGGCCCACCACCTCGGCGTGAAGCGCAGCTCCGCGTCGCACCAGCGGCAGCGGGCGCGATCGGTGAGGGTGTTGATGGGGAGCGGCTGGCCGCAGCTCGAGCACTCCGAGCGGAGCGAGACCGCGATGAAGCGAACCTCGTCGTTCATCCAGCGCTCACTTGGCCTTCTTCTTCTTGGGCGGCTCGTAGAGCGGGTTGACCTCGAGCGTCTCGTCCTGCTCGATGTCGTCGAGTGCCTTGTCGACCGTGTCGAGCGTCTCGCGGATCCCTTTGAGCACCTCGGGGAAGCGCTCGTTGTCGGCGATGCCCGGGCCGAGCTCGTCCTTGAGCGCCTCCCAGTCGCGGAACGCCTTGCCGATCTCGGCCTGCGTGTTGCCGCCTTCGGCTCCCTTGCCGGTCAGCTCGTCGTAGGTGCTCGTGAATTCCTTGGCCCGCTTCGAGTACTTCTCGTCGAACTTCTTGAACGCCGCGTCATCCTTCCACTTGGGCGCTTCCTTCTCGATCGTGTCGATGTGATCGCGGAAGTCCTTCATGAAGTCGCGGTACTCGGCCATCCGCGTCTTGATCCACTCGCGGGCGCCCTTTTCGAACATCTTGGCGTTCTCGGCCGCGATCTCGTCTTGCGACGAGTGGCCGGCTCGCTTGCGCGCCTCCTCGAGCTCTTCGGGCGTCGCCTCCTGCTTGTAGGAGTGCATGTCCCGGCTCTTCTTGGCCGGCGGCGGCTCGGACTTGTTGGAGTCACAGCCGCAGAGCGTGAGCCCGGCGGTGAGCACAACGAAGGCGAGCGAGGTCGAGAGCTTGTCGTGAAGAGCAGGCATCGGCGGTCCTGGCGTGGGGGAGCCTATCACGGCTGGCAACTATGCCGAGTGCACGACGCCTGCGGG
>CBFGLP010001576.1:0-10235 GCA_965649595.1 uncultured Myxococcales bacterium
GCTGGTCGTGGCGCGCACGCTCTCACTCGTGGGCATCGCGATGCTGGCCGCGTGGGCCGACCCGTCGTCGCCGGCCTTCACGGGCATGGTGGTCGGGATCAAGGGCTTCGAGGAGCTGGCCGGCGGCGCCCTGACGACAGCGATGTTCGCGTTCATGATGAGCCGCGTCGATCGCCGGATCGGCGCCACCCACTACACGCTGCTCGCGGGCGTCGAGGTGCTGGGCAAGGCGCCGGGCGGGCTCGTGTCCGGCTTGCTAGCGGACAGCGTCGGGTTCGCCTGGACCTTCGCGCTCGGGCTGCTGGGCTCGCTGGTGTTCCTTCCGCTCCTGGCCCTGATTCGCCACATCCCGCTGCCGGCCCCCGAAGCTCGATGACGCGGCCCGGGGCGGCGGCTGCGGAGCCAGCTCCCACACGATCAGCTCGTGCTCGCGGAACTGCACGCGACCTAGCTCGCGGCGCCCGACGAGCAGCCTGGGCACGCGATCGCTCAGCACCCCCTCGACGTGATCGTCCTCGACCCGAGCGATCAGATGCGTGATGCCCAACGCGTCGAGCTGCTTTCGCTTGGAGTTGAACTGGGCCCCGCGCACGTAGAAGTGCCAGTAGCCAGTCTCCATCACCGCCTGGGCCGCGAACTCGCCGACCACGACCGCGTGGCGATCACCGATCAGCGCCTCGAGCTCGGGACCGATCGTCACCATCGTGCGCCGGCCGGTCTGCATCCACTCGACGAAGCGCGCGAGCGTGACGCTGGTGCTGCCCACGAGCAGTACGATCACGGCGATCCGCACGAAGCGACCCGCGAAAGCGGACGACCAGCGCTGCGTCCAGACCCGCGCGACCAAGAGCCCACCGAGGTACGCGCTCGGGGGCACCAGCAGGAGGTGAAATCGGATCGCCTTGTGCGGGCTCGCTAGGTTGGCGAGCAGCGCGAGCAGGGCCCACGCGAGCATCCAGAGCTCGAGCATGTCGGAGCGCGCGAGCAGGCCTGGCTCGCCCGGAGCGACGCTCGGATCCGGCTCGCCGGATCGACGTGCGCGGCGACGCTGGCGATCCAGCGCGACCAAGCGCGCCAGCTCGGTCGTCGCCAGCCACATCGGCAGCGGAGCCAGGAGCATGAACATCACGAACATGCGCTGGCCGAACAGCCCGTAGTAGAGGGCGATCAGCGCGTTGATGATCACCGACGAGCCCGGCTCTCGAGCGCTGGTGAAGTGGGCGGCGTTGAACTCCAGACGCCGCTGGTAGGCGGGGTCGAGCAGCAGCGCGGCCAAGCCGAGCACCAACGCGAGCGCCCCGACCATCGCTAGCAGTGCTGGCCAGCGGCGCAGCTGCTCGCGCCAGCCTCCAGGCCCCGACGCGCGCATGCCCAGCACGACCAGGACCGGTATGAACGCCGGGAGCAAGAGCAGCGCGGTCTGCTTGGTCAGGCAGGCCAACGTCATCCCGACCAGCGCGACAAGGATCCAGCGACCGGCGTGCTCGGGCCGGCGCTCGAGCTGACCGAGCCCCACGCTCGCGACGATCAGCCAAGCGATCAACACGCCCTCCATCAACGCGAGGCGCGAGAGCACCAGGTAGGCCCAGTTGGCCCCGAGCAGCAGCGTGCTCGTCAGCGCGGCTGGGAGCCCGTGTCGGGTCCACGCGAGCCAGAAGAGCAGCGAGAGCGCGAGCACCCCGTGCACGACCACGAACGCCCGCGCGGCGACCAGCTTCACGCCGAACGCTCGAAACCACAGCATCTCGGCGTAGACCCAGTAGGGGCTCTGGCGTCGCCAGAACTCGTAGTTATCCGCCTCGGACAGCTTCCAGCGATCGAAGCGGGCCATGTTGCGGGCCTCGTGCGCCTTGGCGGCCTCGTCGCGATAGTGGGCTTGATCGTCGTAGTGGCGGAGCAGCCGTGTCGGAGCATCCAAGTCGAGCCGGATCACACGCAGCGCGGTCAAGCCCGAGATCAGCAACAAGGCGATCAGCAGCGCCCGCCGAAGGGCTCCTCGCGACGATCGCCCCGGGCTCACTGTCGGCTGGTCGGGCACGGGCGCGAGTATGCCGAAAGCATCGGCGCTCGCCGACGCCACGAACCGCTACACTCGCCCTCGCGTGCCCTCCCACCTCACCCACCTCGCGCTGGTCGCCCTCGCCTCGCTCGGGCTCGGCTGCGTGCACCGTGGGGTGGGTTGGCAACCCGAGCCGAGCACCGAGGTGGCGCCCGATGGCGTCGGTGTGATCGTGCTCGGCCAAGCCCGCCCTGGCCATGCGACCCGCGAGGTCGCGGAGCATCTCGACGAGCTGATCGCGCGCGAGCGTTCCAAAGGAAACGCGCCGATCGTGCTCTGGCTCGGCCGCGATCATGGACCGGTGGGCCCCGACCGAGCCGGCGCGTGCAAGCCCGAGGGCTGGGCAAAGCCAGGCCTACGCGAGCTCGAGCAGGTCCTGAGCGAGCACGTCGAGGCAGGCGGGAGCGTGTGGGCGATGCCAGGGCCCGACGATTGGCGCTGCGGGATGCCACGCCAGGCCGCACCGCTGGTCCAACCGGACTGGGCTTACCTCGTCCACGTCCACGAGGACGGTCGGACCACGCTCGCGTCGAGCTGCACCGAGGGTGAGCGCTCGGATTGCGAGCTCGCCACGCCAGCGTCCGACGTGCTCGTCGAGCTGGTGTTCGTCGATCCGAGCCCTTGGGTCTATCCCGAGCTCGAGCAATCGGCCGACGCCTCGCGGGCGCTCGATCGGCTCGACGCCTTGCTGATCGCGCTCGCGCGCGAGCCCTTCACCGGACCGCGGATCCTCGTGTCGTCGGTCCCGATCGAGTCGTCGAGCATTCATGGCCTCGGCGGCTGGCGACAGCGCGTCGCGCATCGCTTCCTGCCCGACTCGCTGCGCGCGGCGATCGACGCTGGCACCTTCGTCGGGGTGATCTCGGCGCTCGAGCGCGACCTACAGGTCAGCGACGATCTATCCGGAGCGATCGTCCGCTCGGATCGCGACTTCATCGCCGCGCCGATCTTTCAGGTGATCTCCGGCGCCGCAGGTGGTGCTCGCGGCGAGCTACCGGCCGCTCGCGGCAACACGCTGCTCAACCAGCTCGAGAGCGATCACCCTGGCTTCGCGCGCCTCGAGCTGAGCCGCGACCACGTCCGCATCGACCTCCACGCGCGCGTAGTTGGCCGCTGGCAGCTCGGCTCGCGCGTGCTCCCGCTCGCGCCTGGGCCCGCGCCCACGCTACGCGAGGTCCCGCCGATCCAACCCTGCCTGCGCTGCGACCCCGTCCGCGCGGCGGCGGACGGGGAACCTTGGTTCGATCGCGGCGGGCCGCCTCGCTAGGGGCTCATCTCTTCGCAGCCGGCCGGCTCCATCGCGGCGATCCAGTCGCGGATCAACGCGATGCCATCCGGGTTGAGCACCCGCGAGGGGAGCTCGGGCATCTTGATCTCCGGGTCGAGCGACTCCATCCGGAACACCACGATGCTCTCGTCGGGGACACCGGGCACGATGTCGTACTCGCGTCCGCCCGAAGCCGCGCCCGCGGCCGCGGGCGGCTTGCAGATGCCGAGGTGGATCGGCGCCTCTTCCCAATACACGTAGCGCAGCCCGCTGATCCCCGCCCCGCCGTCCTGGCGGTGGCAGTGCGAGCAGTTCGCGTGCAGGTACGAGCGAGCCCGCTGGTCGAGCGTGCCCACGTCGCCCATCGGATCGACGAGCGTCGGGAACGTCGACAGATCCGGCAGCGGCTCGTCGAACAGCCCGAGCTGCTCGAGCCACTTCATCTGGTTGATCATCGCGCCGTCGCGCTCGACCTCGTAGCTCATCTGGTGCGTGACCGGACCGAGGGTCTTGAGCACGTTGTCGCGCGAGTGACAGCTGCCGCACGCCTCGAGGCTCGGGACCTTGTACTCCTGCGTGGCCGGCTGCCCGTCGGTGTCGGTGAAGGGGACCTCGATCAGCTTGCCGTACTTGGTCAGCACCGCGTCGGTCTCGGCGTCGTCCCACACGTAGGTGAACACCTCCCAGGCGTCGGGGTAGCGGACCAAGAGCCGGGTCTCGATCAGCTTGGCATTCTGCTCCTGGCCCGGGTTGCTGCGGTCGAGATCGAAGTAGAAGCTCTTGATCAGCACCGAGCCGACCGGGAACTCCCACAGCTCGCCATCGCCACCCGGCCCGGGATCGGCGGCCGCCCAGTCGACGTGGATCGTCGTGTCTGGTGGCATATAGAGGAAGCGGGCCTTGCCGGCGAAGTCGGAGAAGAGCGGCGAGACGACCGTGTAGGGGTAGACCCGCTCGGCCGGCACGAGCTCGCTCAGCTCGCCGACGAAGAACCCGTACTCGGACAGGTTCTCGTAGGGCAGCGCGTCGAGATCGACGGTCGGGAGCTGGGGCTCGCTGCCGGTCTCGCTCTCGCTGCCACCCTCGCTGCTCTCGCTGCCGCTCTCCTCGCTCGCGACCTCGTCGTCGCTGCCGCCCGTGTCGGTGCACGCGAGCGAGGCGAGGCCGAGCGAGACGAGCGTAGCCAGCGAAGCCCTTCGCGCGCCGCTCATGTCAGCCCTCCCAATCCGGCAGCGAGACGCCCACGCAGTCGACCTCGCTGATGTCGGTGCTCGGCTCCATGAAGCCGCCACAGAAGTCGAGGTTGACGTAGCGGACCTCACCCTCGACCGCGGTGTTGCTGTGCATGCAGATCCGCTCGTTGTCGGGCGGCGTGTCGGTGCAGTCCTGGTACACGCCGTCCCACAGCAGCTCGGGTCCATCCCCGCCGTTGAGGAAGCCTTCGATCAGCGGATCTGGGTCGTAGCCGATCATGCTGAACTGGTTGTCGTGCACGTGGACGCCCCGGTTGTAGATGTCGAACTCGGGATCCTCGTTGACGCCGAACAGCAGCTCGGCGAAGTGCACGATGATCACACCCGCGGTCTTGTGATCGTCGATCGTGTTGTTGTCGATCTCGATGTCGTTGGCCGCGAGCACCAGCACGCCGGTGCCGCTCGGCACCTGCGCGACCACGCCACCAGTGGCGAAGTTCATGAAGTTGTTGTTGTGGATGTTGTTCTCGTAGAAGCGCGTCCGGGCGCCGTCGTTCTGCTCGAGCCCGGGCAGGTCGAACACCAAGAGCCCGGCGGTGTTCTCGTAGGCCTCGTTATTGAACACCCACGCGTCGAAGCAGTTCTCGATCTCGACGCCCGCGACGTTCTGGTAGGCCACGCTGTCGCGCACGAGCACGTTGTTGGACTGACCGACGTAATGACCGGCGTCGCGCGAGCCGATCACCGTCGACTCGATCACCGACACGTTGTTGCAGCCGACCGGATAGATGCCGTAGGCGCCGTGCAGGCTGAGGTCCGGGTCCTCCCACAAGACCTTGATGCGGACGAACGAGATGTCGTCGACCTGATCGCCGCGGATTCCGTCACCGGGCGTGTTCTTGACCTGGAGGTCCTCGAAGGTGACGCCGTCGGAGATCACCTTGATGCCGTTCGCGCCGTCGGCTTGATCGACGAAGTCGAGGATGGTCTCGTCCTGACCCGCGCCGCGAACCGTGAGGTTGTTGGTCGAGATGACGATCTCCTCGTTCAAGCCGCCATAAGTGCCGGCGTCGAGGCAGACGATGTCGCCCTCGGAAGCCTCGCTGAACAGGCCCTGGATCGCCTCGAAGTCGTTGCCGGTCGGGCTGATCCACGCGCTCGCGCCCTCGCAGTGGGCGGGCATCTCGGTGCCGGTGTCGGTCTCGGTATCGGCGGTGTCGGTCTCCGCGGTGTCGGTCTCCGCCGTATCGGTCTCGCCGGTATCGGCGGAGGTCTCGGTACCGACCTCGTCGTCGTTGCCGTCGTCCCCGGTGCAACCGGAAGCCAGCACGAGGAGCGAGAGCGAGAGCGACGAAGGCAGGGAAACGAGGCTGTGCGACGATTTCATGAGTGACTCCCAGGCAA
Organism: uncultured Myxococcales bacterium; assembly: GCA_965649595.1. Classification (GTDB taxonomy): domain Bacteria; phylum Myxococcota_A; class Polyangia; order Nannocystales; family Nannocystaceae; genus Plesiocystis. The sequence continues at coordinate 5,924 of CBFGLP010001576.1, forward strand.
GGGCGGCCAGGATATCCCATGCCCGCCCCCAGGATGAGGTCGGAGAGTGGCACTCGACGAGCCCGACCGAGTGGCATCCCTGTTCTTGCATTTGCGGTTGTCTCGCACTCGAAGTGCCATCCGACACCCACTCGAGCGCAACACGTGGAGTCTCATGGTGAGCACGCCCCACACGAGCCCACTGGCCAGAGCCATCGCCCCCTGACTGTGCTGTCCGGCGAGCGCCTCGCCAGTCCTCGCTCGGGCCTGCACGAGCGAGGCGAAATTCGAGTGATATCAACTCGGTACTGAACGTGAACGGCGTTGGTACGCCGAATGCTCCGTGTTCGGGCATGCAGGCTCAACCGGTCCTCTCGCCCGCGCTGCTCGGCTCCGAAACAGCCCTCGCGAGCGTGCGCGTGATCGAAGGAGTGCTCGAACCCGCGAGCTGCCGCGAGCTGATCGAGCAGCTCCACGATCAGCGCTGGCTGACCACCACCGCCGAGATCCCTCCGGCAGCCAACGGTCCTCACGCTGCTCGTCGCTTCGCCGACCCCGAGCTGCCGTGCCGGATGCTCGGCGAGACCGAGCCTCCGCCCTTCGCGGTGATCGACGATCCCCTGCTCGCGCTGCGGCTCTTCTATCGGCTCGCGTCGAGCCTGCCCGAGACGCTCCGCCTCGACCCTGTCGGAAGCGCGCAGCTGGTCGGGCTGAAGCCACAGTTCCGCTGTCAGAGCTTCGCGGCCTCGCAGGGTACCGAGGTTCACCAGGATCCGAGTCGGGTCTGCGCCGAGGGCATGCGCAGCCACCTGAGCGTGGTCGTGTTCCTCAACGACGACCACGGCGGCGGCGGGCTCGAATTTCCGACCCTCGGTCGCTGCATCCACCCCCGGACTGGTCGTGCCCTCGTGTTCCCTCACTCGCTCCAGCACCGCGATCTCCCGATCGCCAGCGGCCGCGGGTTCACGCTCCAAGCCGAGGTGTTCTACAGCGAGCGCTGGCAGCCGCTGCGGGGCTCGTGAGCCTCGAGTTTGTCGTGTGGCCTCGCGGATCGATCCGCGAACGATGAAGGGGACCGCGTCGAAGACCGGTCCCCTTCACGTCTCAGGCGTGGACGCCTGACTCATTCTGCGCAGGCATGGACGCCTAATTTCGTGCGCTCAGGGCACGTCGAGGATCGCCGTGAACACGGCCCCGTTGGCCGAGCCGGCGGTCGCGGTGACGCCGTCGACCGGAGCGCCATCGACCTCGACACCAAAGTCCTCACCCAGGCCCGGCTTGACGATCACGAAGATGCCCTGGCTCGAGGTCATGTCGGTCGTGAAGTCGTCGCCCGCCTCGTTGAGGTAGCGAATCACCGCGCCGCTGGTGTCGGGCTCGGTCGAGACCACCACGGCACCAGCGATCGGCTCGCCGGTGGCCACGTCACGGACCAGGCCCACGACGCCGCCCGCGTCACCGAGCGGCAGCTGGTCGGCGAACTCGGGATCCAGCTCGAGGTAGGTGCTCCAGTCGGTCAGCAGATCGCTCGGCACCGCCCAGATGTCGCGGATCGTGCTCGCTGGACCATAGAACGCGCCTTCGGCGGGCGCGGCCATGCCGGTCGCGGTCAGGTAGTAGCCCTCGGCCGAGGACAGACCGACCACGCCGAGCGGCGAGTTGATCTGCTCGTCGCTGACCACATCGAAGGTCCCGTCGGCGCCACTGGTCGCCATAGCCAGCGCCGCGGCACCGACCGGGTTGACCGAAGCCGCGATCGCTTGCGCGACCTTGACGTCCACGCCCTCGACCGGCTCGCGAGTGCCGAAGTCGAGGATCCGACCCAGGAAGCGGGTCGCACAGTTGGCCGTGGTGTCCTCGCAGGTGCCCTCGGCCGGCGGCGCGTCCTGATAGAACACGCAGACCTGGGAGGCGCAGTCACCATTGACCGTGCAGGCCTCACCAATGGCTGCGCCGTCGATCGGATTGTGAGTCGGGCAGTCGCCGTCGCCGTCGCCGGTCTCGGTCGCGGTGTCACCATCGCCATCGCCAGTCTCGGTGGCAGTGTCGCCATCGCCATCGCCGGTCTCGGTCGCGGTGTCACCGTCGCCGTCCCCGGTCGTCTCGGTGGCGGTCTCGTCACCGATCTCGTCGTCGCCCTCCTCCTCTGCCGGCTTGCAACCGAGCGGCGCAGCAACGAGCGAGATGGTGAAACCGAGCATTCCAAGCTTGAGAAGGTGACTGTAGTTCGTACGCAGCATGGGACTCCTGAGCGAGATAAGGGGATCGCGCAGCAGCGTATCAGTCCCATCATGACCCCCACAAGGGCGCGGAAAGTGGCATACGCCACGCTTCACTCACGGCCACCCGCGCCCTACCGGCGTGTGCCGTCCCCATTCGTGCTGCGAGAGTGCGCAGCACTAGCAGGCCAAAAAACCAGCGACCCGGCAAGATCGCTCGATCTTGCCGGGTCTAGCTCAGGGCACGATTCGCATCACTCTTCGGTCTCGACGTAGCCTTCGGGCAGCTTGAAGTCGAAGATCTTGTCGGTCAGCCCCTTGTTGGTCTTGATGCTCTTCAACTGGAAGTAGTTGGACGAGCCATCGGTGTTGTAGACCACGAACGAGTCGACCCGCCCAGTCGTCGCGTGCACGACCAGCACCATGCCCTTGTAGTGCTGGTTCTCCTGCTTGGGTCGGACCTCGATCACGTAGTGGTCCTTGTCACCGTAGCGCTCGACCTTGTCGTCCTTGGCGTACTTGACCTGGAACTCCTTGATCAGCTTCTGCCCGCCAAACAAGAACTTGAGCGCCGCGGTGACCTCGGAGTTGCTGTCGACGTCGGTCTTGATCACCTGGCGGGTGTCGTGCTCGACCATCCACAAGGTCTTGCCGTTGGCGTAGTAGTCGGCGTCCTGACCGTCGGAGTAGTCCCAGACCATCTTGCCCGGCTTCTTGAGCTTGAGGTTGCCGGACGTCTTCTTGGCCTCGCCGTAGGTCGGGTTGTAGTAGGTCTGTTTGAACTTGGCCTCGAGGTCCTTGGTGCCGTCGTAGAAGGCCTGGACCAACACCAGCACCTCGGAGGCCTTCTCGGGCTGCCACGCGGGCCGCTTGGGAGCCTCGGGCTCCTGTGCACGAAGGGCCTCACCGACAGCTCGCTCGCCGATGTCGTGGCCCGCGAGACCTGGGCCGAAGGAGAACAGCGAGAGGGACAGCAGACACGCGAAGGTGGGGTTCATGAGGCTTCTCCTGCTGGTCGAACGCGATGCGGCGGGGCTCGGTTCTAGCTTCGGCTCGCTCGCAGCGACCGCGGGCTCAGACGGCCGCCCGCGGGAGCTTATTGTTCGAGCCGGGTAAAGGCTATGTGAGCGAGGGGCGAGCGCTGCGCAACCGGCCTCGAAAGTGGCCAGGATCGCGTTGTCGGGGCTCCCGTGTCAGGCCGGAAATATTCACGGTCGGGATCGGTCGAGGGCGCGCGGCCCCCCTCCCGCTCTCCCCCTCGCTCCTCCGCTTCGGCCCGCGCATGGCTCCCTGGCTACTCTCCTTCGGCTTCGACGCGATCGAGCTCGGCGTCGCCCTCCTGCTCACCGTGCTCGTCGCCCACGGCGAAGGCCCGCGACGTCGCATCCGGCGATCACCGCGGGCCGTCACACCGGCTCGCTCCGACGAGCAGCTCAGGCCGCCGTGACGAACACCTCGCGCGGGCGGCTGCCGCTCGCCGGGCCGATCGCCCCCTCCTCTTCCATCCGCTCGACGATCTTGGCCGCCCGGTTGTAGCCGACGTTGAGCCGCCGCTGCAGCATCGAGGTCGAGACCTTCTGCGCCTCGGCGACGATCTGCACGGCCTTGTCGTAGAGCGGATCGAAGGGCTGCTTGTCGTCGTCGACGACCCCAGCCTCGTCGTCGTCGCGCCGCGTGATGTCCATGTTGTAGGACGGCTTGGCCTGCTTGCGCACGAACTCGACGACCTTCTCGATCTCGGCCTCCGACACGAAGCAGCCGTGCACGCGCCGCGGCTCCTTGCCGCGATCCATGTAGAGCATGTCGCCCATGCCGAGCAGCTGCTTGGCGCCCTTCTGGTCGAGGATCGTGCGCGAGTCGATGTCCGAGGTGACCTGGAAGGCGATGCGCGAGGGGAAGTTGTTCTTGATCGTGCCGGTGATCACGTCGACGCTCGGCCGCTGCGTCGCGACGATCAGGTGGATGCCTGCGGCGCGGGCCTTGGCCGCCAAGCGGGCGACGTTGGCCTCGACCTCCTTGCTCGCGACCATCATGAGGTCGGCGAACTCGTCGATCACGATCACGATGAAGGGCAAGGCCTCGGGTCGCGGCGGCAGCTCGACGCCGCCCGTGAT
>CBFGLP010001577.1:0-2148 GCA_965649595.1 uncultured Myxococcales bacterium
GGGTCCACGTTTCCGTCACCACAAAAGGGCGTCGTGCTCGTGGTTTCGTCGGTGCCCTCGGTCGTATCCGAGGTCTCGGCCGTCGTCTCGGACATCGACTCGCCGACCTCGTCGTCGCTTTCGGAGCCGGACTCGCCAACCCCGGTCTCGCTGCCGGCATCCACCTCGTCGGTACCCACGTCGTCCGAAGAGCAGCCGGCGAGCACCATGATCAAAGACATGGTCCAGTTCGTGCACCGCATGCCCACCACGCTATCGCGAGCCGGGGAGCGGTGTCTACGTCGAAGAGGCCCGATGGGGGGACTGCTGATGGGCGATGTCGAACCTCGTCACTCCTCGGGCGCTTCGGCCTCGACGGTGTCCGGATCGGCCGCGAAGGGGCTGTCCTCGATCGAGCGCTCCAACGTCGGCACATCGCCAATCACGATCTCGAGCCCGCTCGCGTCTCCGGCCGAAAACAGCGCCCCGCGCAGCTTGGTCGAGAGGTTGTCGAACGCCCGCTGGGCCATGACGTCGTAGACCATCATGTCCTTGACCTTCGCGCTGGTCCGCTCCTCTTGCAGGACCGAGAACTGCTCGGGCGGCTCGACCTGCAGCTGAAAGGTCAAGGGTGGCGATGCCGGCTGAAAATCGATCCCAGGCACGAAGATCGTCACCGCGAAGTAGACCACGATTCCGACGTAGGCCTCGGTGTTGGTCTCGTTGATGTAGATCGACCCCGACGCGTCGACCAGGTAATCGACCACGATCGTCGCACGGGGCGGGCGGAAGCTGGCCAGGTTGACCTCGGTCGAGATCGGCTCGCCCTGCTCGAGGTCCAAGATGTCGGACGGGACCACGCCGGCGAATCCCGCGTCGAGCAGCTTGACGATCTCGTCCTCGTATTGGCCCAAGCTGCCGGCTGAGAAGCTCGGCGCGATCTTGGACACCTCGATCCCGAGCGTGGCCTCGCGTGGCAGCGCGGCGAGCTGCTTATCGACCTCTTCGAGCAAGTTGGAGTTCGGCGCACGAAAGCGCAGCTCGACCCTAGGCGCGTCGTGGGCCTCGAGCCAGGCGAACATCTCCCGCATCTTGGCGAGCAGCTCGGGTCGACTGCTGCCTGCCTGGGCCTCGAACGATTCGCGCGCGGCCTCGAAGTTGTTGTGGATCTCCTGCTTGGCCCGCTCGTCGTGCACGCTGTCGGGGTACTTCTTGCGAAGCGCACGAATGGCCGACACCGAGCGGGCTTTGAACGCCTCTTCGAACTCGGCCTGCGGCAAGAGCACCTCGCGGACCTCGGTCACGTGACGCTTGCCCCCCTTCTCGATGTAGCCGTGGAGCGCTCGCGTCGAGCCGCGCTCCTTGGCCCGCGCGAACATCATTTCGTCGCTGAGCCAGTTGCGTCCCGACAGCAAGCCGAACCCGAGCCCGATACCGAGCACGCTGCCGACCACTCGGCTGTTGGCGAGCAGGAACGAGGGCTTGCGGTAGAGCGGGCCCGTGCGGCCCGGCTTCTCTTCGGTGCGGATCTGCTCGCGCCACTCGCCGGCTCGCGCCTCGAAGAAGGGGTCGAGCTTGGCGAGCAGGTCGAGCTGCTCGTTCTCGAACGCGGCCGCTGCCCGGAGCTGACTCTCGCGGATGGCTCGAGCGAGCTGCTCCGCCTGTGCATGCGTGGCGATCTTCAAGCTTCGATCATCCCCGAACCCGAAGCGTAGGTGCACCTCGGTGTACACGTACCTGCCCCGGAGCTGCAGGTCGCGGAGCTGAACCCCGCTGAGCCCAGCGAGCGGCAGCACGACCAGGGTATCGTCCTCGGCGATGACGAGATCGAGCGGAAACAAGTACACGCCCGAGCGATAGGGGCGTCGCCGCTTCGCCAGCAGGGCATCGACGAACGTGAGCAGGGCGGCGCAGAAGAACGCCCCGAACAGCCCATAGAGGACCAAGTAGCCGATCCCGTCGATTCCTTCGCCCAACCCCGCCCGGGCCACCCAGTAGAGCAGCCCGAGGCTGATCACCGCGTACACGGCCGGCTTGATCCACGCGTTGCGTTTTTCTCTCTCACGGACCGCCCACAGCGGCTCGGGGTTGCCCGAGCCCCCGGCAGCCGCGACAAACCGGCGCCGAGTGGTCTCGGGCAGGGTGTTGAAGTCGATGACTAGCTTGCGC
>CBFGLP010001578.1:0-1916 GCA_965649595.1 uncultured Myxococcales bacterium
GCTCCCCGGCATCCCCACGATCCGGCCGTTCGAGGCGCTGGCGTGCGGGATCCCGCTGATCTCGAGCCCATGGAGTGACTGCGAGGGCCTGTTCACTCCTGATCGAGACTTCCTGGTCGCTCGCGACGGCGTACAGATGCAGGAGCTGCTGCGAGCCGTGCTGCACGAGCGCGAGCTGGCCGCGGGGCTCGCCGAGCACGGGCGCGCCACGCTCCTGGCCAAACACACCTGCGCGCATCGGGTCGACGAATTGCTGGCGATCATCGCCGAGCTGCGGCAAGAGAGTGAAGTGCCTCGGACCGCGCTCGATTCGAGCTCGAGCTCGCGCTCGGAGATCGCGACCGACGGCGTCGATATCCGAGGAGTGACATGAAGATCGCAATGTTCGCTTCGAGCTTGGTTTCGGCCTACTGGAACGGCGCCGCCACGTATTACCGTGGGATCTTGCGCGCGCTCGCCCAGCGTGGTCATTCGATCGATTTCTTCGAGCCAGATGCGTTCGATCGCCAGGCACACCGCGACATTGCTGATCCCCCGTGGGCCAACGTGCACGTATTTCCGGCCACGCTCGAGGGCATCGAGCGGGCGATGATCCAGGCGCGCCGGGCCGATCTCGTCATCAAGGCCAGCGGGGTAGGGGTGTTCGACAGCTGGCTCGAGCGGCGCGTGCTCGACCTGCAGAGCCCACGCACGATGGTGGCGTTCTGGGACGTCGACGCTCCGGCGACGCTCGATCGCGTCGCCAACGACGAGCGAGATCCCTTCATTCAGCTGATCCCCCGATATGACGTGATCCTGACCTACGGTGGGGGCCCGCCGGTGGTCGAGGCCTACACCAGGCTCGGGGCGCGCGACTGTGTGCCGATCTACAACGCGCTGGATCCAGACACGCACCACCCCGCGCCACCGCAGCCGCGCTTTCGCTCGCACCTGTCGTTCCTCGGCAACCGCCTGCCAGATCGCGAGGCCCGGGTGCGGCACTTCTTCTTCGGCGCGGCGACGCGGCTGCCCGAGCAGCACTTCGTGCTCGGTGGCAGCGGCTGGGGCGACGCCGAGCTGCCAGCGAACGTCGATTGGGTCGGCCACGTCTATACCCACGATCACAACAGCTTCAATTGCAGCGCCCGGGCGGTGCTCAACATCAACCGCGAGAGCATGGCTCGCTACGGCTTCTCCCCGCCGACCCGCGTGTTCGAGGCCGCGGGGGCGGGCGCGTGCTTGATCACCGACGCGTGGGCGGGGATCGAGCAATTCCTCGAGCCCGACCGCGAGGTGCTGGTCGTCGAGTCCGCCGATCAGCTGGTCGCCGTGCTCGAGCGCCTCGATGACGACGACGCGCGCCGGATCGGCAAGCGAGGCCGCGAGCGGGTGCTGAGCGAGCACACCTATCGGCAGCGCGCGCGGGTGTTCGAGCGCGCGTTGGACATCGGTCCGCAGACGGGCGTGTTCGTGCGCGGGCACGAGAGCGAGGCCCAGCGGACCGACCACCCGCTCGACATCGTGGTGCTCGGCCTGTCAATCACCTCGTCATGGGGCAACGGCCACGCGACCACCTTCCGGGGCTTGCTCGGGGCCCTGCGCCAGCGCGGCCACCGGATCCGCTTCCTCGAGCGCGACGTGCCCTGGTACGCGGCCAACCGCGACGCCGAGCAGCTCGAGTGCTGCGAGGTCTCGCTCTACCGCGACCTCGATCAGCTCCGCAGCGAGCACGCGCGGGCGATCGCCGACGCCGATCTGGTAATCCTCGGCTCGTTCGTGCCCGAGGGCGCGGACCTGGCCGACTGGTTGCTAGATCACGCGAGCGGCTTGGTCGCGTTCTATGACATCGACACGCCGGTGACCTTGAACAAGCTCGCCGCCGGCGAGCGCGACTACATCAGCGCCGAAGCGCTGTCCCGCTTCGATCTGGTGCTCTC
>CBFGLP010001579.1:0-5003 GCA_965649595.1 uncultured Myxococcales bacterium
CGTGCGCGTGCAGGCCGGCGCGGGCATCGTGTTCGACTCGCAGCCGGATGCCGAGGACGAGGAGTGCCGCCGCAAGGCCGCCGCGGTGCTGCGGGCGATCGCTATGGCTCGCGCGGGTCGAGGCTCTAACCGTGGGCTCGACGTGTGATTTGCACGAACCTCGTCATGACTTCTCAATCCGCACTTTCCCCCGCCTTGCTGCACCCCAGCGCCCGACGCTACCTCCCACCGCCGGAGCGCCAGCGTCCGGGCGTCCGCGTCGTCGTCATCGACAACTACGACTCGTTCACCTTCAACCTCGTGCAATACCTGCTCGAGCTCGGCGCGGTGGTGGACGTGTATCGCAACGACGTGGTCACAGCCGAGGCGATCTTGGCCGATCACCCGAGCCACCTGTTGCTCTCGCCCGGCCCCGGCACCCCGAGCGACAGCGGCATCTGCCAAGACCTTTGCCGGCTCGTCTGCGACCCGGCTCGCCCAGCCCTCCCCACGCTCGGCGTCTGCCTCGGTCATCAGACCCTCTGCGAGGTCCACGGCGCGACCGTTCGCCGCGCTGACCGAATCATGCATGGCAAGCGCTCACCGATCGTGCATACGGGCGAGGGCGTGTTCGTGGGCCTGCCATCACCATTCGAGGCGACTCGCTATCACAGCTTGTTGGTCGAGGAATCGACGCTCCCGCCCGAATTGATCGCCGACGCACGGACCCCCGAGGGCGAGCTGATGGGCGTCCACCACCGCAGCCGTCCGGTCTTCGGGGTGCAATTTCACCCCGAGTCGATCCTGACCGAGCACGGCCACGCGTTGCTCGACAACTTCTTGGGTAGCGCGACCGCCTGATCGCAATCACGCATTGCGCAATTGCGAATCGCGCATTCGAGCCAAACCATCGAGGATCTCGTCCGCCCCTGGCCCCGCGCCACCTTTGCCCGCCATCACCTCGGGCAGCCACTCCGCCGCGTCGGCGGTGGTCGAGAAGGTCTCGATCGGGAACGCGCTGCGCCCGACGATCGTCAGCGTCCGCGCGACCGCCCGCACGAGGCTCCCGAGCACCCCGCCAGCCTCGATCACGATCGCGTTGCCCAGCAGCCGATCGTTCATCGACTTCATCGTGTCGTCGAACACCCGCCGGACCCCGCCATCCGGCGGCCCCGAGCCGGGCGCCAAGATCGTCAGGACGGCGAGCCCCTGCTCCGTAGCGATGCTCGGGAAGCTGCCGCACACGATCTTCGCGCGCTCGACCGTCGGGGTCGTCTTCCACAGCACGACCGCGAGGTTGTCGACCCGCCCGAGCAAGAAGCCCTCGTCCTGTTCGAGAATCTGCACGGTGCTCATGACCCGGATTGATGAGCGAGCGTCGCTCCAGCGCGGCCGCTTGTAACACGGCTCTTTGCGAGCAAGGCGTGATCTTCCGACCGAGTTCGCTCGATCTCGAACCACTTCGATGCGCAGCAACCAGCCCATGCGACGCGAGATCGCAGGTGCGCGTCTCGTCCGCGCCTACCGGTGAGCCGGAACGCCACACGCAAACCCGTGGCCGGCTGCTACAACCGGCCCGTGAACCCGACCTCTCCGCCCGAGGATCCCGCCGAGCAGTCGAGTCAGGCGCCCGCGCCCGACTCGAGCCAGGCGCGGACCTCCACTGCGCGGGGGACCGTGCACGTGTTCTTGGTGCCTGGCTTCTTCGGGTTTCAGACCCTCGCGGGGTTGCCTTACTTCTTCGGCGTACGCGAGCTCCTGCGTGATCACTTGGCCGAGCGTGGCGTGGCGGCGCGGGTGCAGGCGGTCAGCACCTTGCCTACGGCCTCGCTCGAGAGCCGCGCTCGCAACCTCGGAGAGCGCTTGCTCGCGCTCGTGCCCCAGGACGGCTCGCCGATCCACCTGATCGGCCACTCGACCGGCGGCCTCGATGCTCGGGTGCTGCTCAGCCGCGATGCGCCGCTGATCGGGTTGCAGGGCCTCGACCAGCTGCGGGCTCGCGTGCGCAGCCTCGTCACGGTATCGACCCCACACCACGGCACCGCGCTGGCCGAGTTCTTTCAGCGGATCGAGGGCCAAAAGTTGCTGCAGCTGTTTGGCCTGCTGAGCGTGCACGGCCTGCGCGTCGCCGGGCGTCCGCTGGTCAGCACGCTCGCGCTCGGCCGCCTGCTCGCGCGCCTCGACGAGCTGGTGCTGCTGCGCGAGTCGGCCCTCGATCGCATCTTGGCCCTGCTGATCGATCCGCTCTCGCGCGACCGGCTCGAGCCGGTCGAGAGCTTCTTCGCGGCCGTGCGCAAGGACCAGAGCTTGCTTCGTCAGCTCTCGCCGGTCGCGATGGCCGGCTTCGACGAGCACTACCGGCTCGACCCACGGATTCGACAAGGTTGCGTGCTGACCCGGGCTCGGCCGCCGCGCTTGCGGGGCGCCGTCGAGGTCGGGCTCGATCCGCTCGGTCAGATCAGCCACGCCGCCTATCAGGCCCTCTATCGCATCACCGCGACCCAGCGGCCCGAGAGCGTGCCCGAGCCGCGCCCCGATCAGCGGGCCCGGCTACTCGCCGAATACGGCAAAGTGCCCGCGATCCAAGCGAATGATGGCATGGTGCCCACCCGCTCGCAGATGCACGAACACATCATTCATGTCGCTCGCGCCGATCACCACGATGTCATCGGCTATTTCGATGATCGCAATCATCAGCCGCCCCACCTCGATTGGGTCGTGACCGGATGTGGCTTTCGTCGGCCCGACTTCGAGCGGCTCTGGCGAGCGGTTGGCGACTTCCTGATCGGCTGATGGTCCGAGTCAGCCGCCCGCGGCTGATGTGAGATGCGCGTCGAGGGCCGCCCTCTGACCCCGATCCTCGTGGCCCCAGCCGATCCCGCGAACTCCCGCGCACGGGCGGCCTCTCGACGTCGCAGAGGGATCATGACCTGAATGCGTGCAGCTGTCAGCGGGTCCAATGCAGATACTCGCGGACTTTCGCTCCGTCGAAAAAAGTACGATTCGAGCATAATGCAGTGCTCAGGTAGTACTCAGTAAAATGTATCGATGCAGGGTGAACGAGCCGCGGCCGACCGACTGGCGCTTCGATCGGGTCGAGCGCGCGCTGAAGGATCCTGCATGCAGCATCGAGCCCGAGCAGTGGTCATTCATGGTAGGCCCTGGGCTGCTCGAGCGCTCGCTCGTCTTGGCGCTCGCGCTGGCCGAGGTCACGAAACGCGGCGATTGTTGCGGCGAGGCCTTGGTTCACGGACGTGCGCGGCCGCCAACCTAGCGTCGAGGTCGCCTTGGCGATGTCGGGCTTGCGACGGCGGGGGTCGTCGGCGGGCAGCGGCTGGTGACGCAGAGGCGAATCGGAGCCGGTCAGGCGGAGGATCTCGTGCGCCAGCGCCTGGACCGTCAGCTCTTCGGGGTTGCCGAGGTTTACCGGACCGAGCGCCTCGTCGTGCTCCATCAGCAGGAGCAAGCCTTCGATCAGGTCGTTCACATAACAGAACGAGCGGGTCTGCCGGCCGGACCCATAGATGGTCAGCGGCTCGCCGGCCAACGCTTGCACGATGAAGTTGGAGACGACCCGGCCATCGCGTTCGTCCATGCGGGGGCCGTATGTGTTGAAGATTCGGGCGATGCGCACGGCGACCCCGAACTGCTGCGCATAGCAGGTCGCCAGCGCCTCCGCGCAGCGCTTGCCTTCGTCATAGCAGGCCCGCGCGCCGATCGGGTTGACGTTCCCCCAGTAGCTCTCGCGCTGGGGGTGCTGCTCGGGATCACCATACACCTCGCTGGTCGAGGCCAGCAGCACGCGGGCCCGCTGCTCGCGTGCGAGCTGCAGCATGTTCTCGCTCCCGCACACGGCCGTGCGCAGCGTCGCCACGGGATCACTTTGGTAGCGGGGCGGCGACGCGGGGCAAGCCATGTGGAAGATGCGATCGATCCGGTTACCTCCGAGCACGCTCGCGTCTATCGGGCGGGTCACGTCGCGCTCGACCAGACGAAAGCGTGGATGTGTGAGCGCGGAGGCGAGATTGCGCCGGCTCCCGGTCACGAAATTATCGAGGCAGATTACCGAATGACCCGACGCGAGCAATTGATCACACAGGTGCGAGCCGAGGAAGCCCGCGCCGCCCGTCACGAGCACGTTCATCCCGAGTCGACCGCTCGCCTTGTCACGATTTCCGCTGTTGGGGCGCGAGCGATGTGCGGTGACTGACCTGCTGTTCAACATGCGGCGCGGCCTGGTGCAAGCAATGCGCCAGGGTCGAGCCTACATGAGGCGATGCGCTGACATTGATCATTCCGGCACGAATCGCAATCGATTGGTATCAATCGCAATGGCGATATGTCCCCATGTATAGGGCGATATGGTAATGTGCCGTATCACGTCACAGGGTTGGATCATCTTCGGTCAGAGACGTCTCGAGCGAATCGGAGCGATTCATGCACGGAGATCTCCTCGCTCTCTTACCGATATGATTCCCGCCTCGATTCGATCGAGCCGACTCGCCCCAGTGTGCGCGAGGTCGCCCCACTCTACGCTGCGGTGTGCGTGCCAGATCGGACCACTGTGCCGGCGTCCACGCTAGAACCGCCTGGAATAAACCCGCCAGCTGCCGGCACGGTCGTTGCAGTGGCGCGGCTTACATGACCAGCCGTGTGCTGCTGACTGGCGGAGCAGGGTTCATCGGATCGCATGTCGCCGACGAGCTCCTCGCCCGAGGCTATCGAGTCCGGGCTCTCGACAATCTGGTGACGCAAGTGCACCCCGAGCGGCGAAGGCCGAGCTACCTCGATCCCGAGGTCGAGCTGATCGAAGGAGACGTTCGGGATCGTGACGCGGTCGTCCGCGCGCTGCGGGGCGTCGACCGAGTGGTTCACCTCGCCGCGCTGGTGGGCGTCGGGCAGAGCATGTATCGCGTCGCCGACTATATGGATACGAACACCCGCGGCACCGCGGTGCTCCTCGAGGCCCTGATCGAGCGTCCAGTCGAGCGGCTGGTCGTCGCGTCGAGCATGAGCATCTACGG
>CBFGLP010001580.1:0-15148 GCA_965649595.1 uncultured Myxococcales bacterium
CTCGCCGCGCGCGAGCAGGCGCTCGACCGCCTGCGGTCGCGCTACGAGGTCGTGATCGAGGAGGGCTCGTGAGCGGCGCGCGACGCTTCGGGTTGCTCGCGCTGCTCGTCTGCCTGCTCGCGCTGTGGCCCCTGCGGACGAGCGCCCACGACTTTCGCCCTGCGCTCTTGCAGCTGCACGAGCTCGGCGACGCGCCCGGGCGCTTCGAGCTGCGCTTGCTCGTGCCCGACACCAGCACCAACGGGCCGATCGCCGAGGGCGAGCTCCGAGCGCTGATCCCTGATCACTGCGCGGCGAGCTGGCGCAGCCCGGTCAGCGCTCGGCTCGACTGCGGCGAGCAGGGCCTGATCGGTCCGCTCGGGCTCGAGGGTCTCGAGCGGCACCCGGTCGACGTCGTCGTCGAGGTCCGCTACCTCGACGGCACCCAGCTCTCGGCCGTGCTCGCGCCCGATGATCCGCCGCTGCTGGTCGGAGGCGAGGGCACGCGGCCGAGCTCGGCGCTGTTCGCCGACTACATGCTGCTGGGCATCGAGCACATCCTGCTCGGCCTCGATCACCTGCTCTTCGTGCTCGGCCTCGTGCTCTTGGTCCGCGATCGCAAGGCCTTGCTGTGGACAGTGACCGCGTTCACGCTCGCGCACAGCCTGACGCTGGCTGGCAGCACGCTCGAGCTGATCGCCCTGCCCGGCCCGCCGGTCGAGGCCGGCATCGCGCTGTCGATCCTGCTGCTCGCCCGCGAGCTGCTGCTGCCCGAGGGCGAGCGCGACACGCTGACCTGGCGCGCGCCCTGGCTGGTCGCGTTCGCGTTCGGGCTGCTGCACGGGTTCGGGTTCGCGGGCGCGCTGGGAGAGGTCGGGCTGCCGGCCGATCGCGTCCCGCTCGCGCTGCTCGCCTTCAACCTCGGGGTCGAGGCCGGGCAGCTCGCGGTCGTCGCGGTGCTGCTGCTGAGCTTTGCCTCGCTGCGCCGCTTGGCCGAGCGCTTCGACCTGAGCCCACGAAGGCAGGCGATCGCCCGCGCGCTGCCGATCTACGCGATGGGCTCGCTCGCGTTCGCATGGACGATCGAGCGGATCCTCGGGTTTTGGCAGTAGAGTCCCAGTCGTGTCGTCCCCCCGCTCGGCCGTGCTCCTCGTACCGCTGCTAGCCCTCGCGCCCGCCTGCAACGAGCCCGAGCAGCCGCGCGAGCCAAAGGTGTTCGTCGACGAGCGCGAGCCCTGCAGCGATCACAACCCGCTGCGCAACCTCTACTTCGGCGACCTCCACGTCCACACCAGCTACTCGTTCGACGCCTACATCAACGCGGTGCGGGTCGATCCCTTCGCCGCCTACGAGTTCGCGCTCGGGCAGCCGGTCGAGCTACCCGACGCGAGCGGGCTCGGCACGCACACGCACCAGCTCGAGCGACCGCTCGACTTCGCGGCGGTCACCGATCATGGCGAGTACCTCGGCGAGGTCGCGGCGTGTGGCGACCCCGACTCGCCCGCCTACGGCAGCGACCTGTGCGTCGGCCTGCGCGAGGGCGACCCCGCCGTGCTCGTGCAGTGGGGCCTCGGGCTCGGCGCGAGCAACCCGGTGCGTCCCAAGCAGATCTGCGACAGCGCGGATTGCCCGAGCTACCTGCGCGACGCGTGGACCCGCACGCAGGACGCCGCCGAGGCGGCCTATGATCGCAGCGACGCGTGCAGCTTCACCAGCTTCGTCGCCTACGAGTGGTCCGGCGCCTCGCAATTGTCCAACATGCACCGCAACGTGGTGTTTCGGACCAGCGCCGTGCCCTCGCTGCCAATCACGCACTTCGAGCAGCCGAATTTCTGGGGGCTGTGGCGAGCGCTGAAGAACGAATGCATCAATGGCCTCGATAATTGCGACGTGCTCGCAATACCCCACAACACCAATTGGTCGAACGGCACGATGTTCATCGCCGAATATCCGACCGATGAATCCGGGCTGCCCGATCGCAGCGACGCCGAGTGGGCGGCCCTGCGCGCCGAGCTCGAGCCGCTGCTCGAGCTCTACCAGCACAAGGGCGACAGCGAGTGCATCAACGGCATCTCGGGCATCCTCGGCGAGCCCGACGAATTGTGCGACTTCGAGAAGCTGCGCCGCGACGACTTCGAAGATTGTGGCGACGGCACCGGCACGCAGGGGATGGTCAACGGCGGCTGCGTCTCGCGGCTCGACTATGCGCGGGGGATCTTGCTCGAGGGGCTGCGCGAGCAGGCGCGGCTCGGCGTCAACCCCTACAAGCTCGGCTTCATGGCCAGCACCGACACGCACAACGGCACGCCGGGCGCGGTCGAGGAGCACTCCTACGCCGGCCACTTCGGCGCCGCCGAGGGTGACGCGCAGGCGCGGCTGACCGGCTCGGCCCCCGGCGGTCCGCTCAACTCGGCGGGCGGGCTGATCGCGGTGTGGGCCGAGGAGAACAGCCGCGGCAGCCTGTTCGAGGCGATGAAGCGGCGCGAGACCTATGGCACCTCGGGTCCGCGCATAGCGGTGCGGCTGTTCGGCGGCTGGGGTTATCCCGACGATCTGTGCAATGACCCAAGCCTGGTCGAGCGCGGCTACGCACAGGGCGTGCCGATGGGCGGAGATCTTCCGGCATCGCCAGACCCGAGCACGGCGCCGCGCTTCGTGATCTCGGCGTTCAAGGATCCGGGCACGCAGGCGAATCCCGGCGTCGATCTCCAGCGGGCGCAGATCGTGAAAGGCTGGCTCGACGCCGAGGGCAAGGCGCACGTGGTCGTGCACGAGGTCGCGGGCTCGGCCGATCCTGTCAGCGTCGACCCGGCCACGTGCACCGTCGAAGGAAGCGGCGCCGCCTCGCTGTGCAGCGTGTGGGAGGATCCGGACTTCGATCCTTCACAGCCGGCCTGGTACTACCTGCGCGTCGTCGAGCTCCCGACCTGCCGCTGGAGCACCCGCGATTGCAACGAGCTGAGCGCCGCGGGTGTCGACGAGCTACCCGCCGCTTGTGGCACGTCGCCCCAGACGATCCAGGAGCGGGCGTGGACGAGCCCGATCTTCTACACGCCCGACTGACAGTGCGCGGTTAGTAGCTCACCCGTAGCTAATCGCCGCGGACTCGAATTTCTGGCGCCGCGTGGGCACGTTCAGCAACTTGGAGGGTCGCTCGCGGTCCTCGAGCATCCGGCGGACCTCGGCGATCGCGGGCACGAGGGCAACGGATACACACATGGTAGCGGCGATGATGGTGAGCAGCATGCCCCGGGAACTGGCCTGCCCTCTCCCCTATTCGCAGGCTCGCCCGCCCCAACTCGTGAGCGATGTGCCGGCGCGCGTCGAAACCACATCCGCGTCGGACCCCGATCCGCTGGCCAAGCGCCCCGCGCGGGGCTATCGATCGCCATGCCCGAGTTTCCAATGGCCCTGACCGGCGTACCGAGCGACGAGCTGAAGCTGCTGCTCCGCTACATCCATCGACGCGAGGTTGCCTGCCCGATCACGCCCGTCGAGATCGCGCGCATCGGCCTGCAGAACCGCTCGGCCGAGCTCATGCAATCCCTGCGTGGGCTCGACGAGGCGGGCACGCGGGCCGTGCTGGTCGCCGTGCTCGCCGAGCGACTCGCAGCCGAACGTCAGCGCGCATGCTGAGCGAGCTGCGGACTCGACTCGCGGCGCTGGCCGACACGTGCGAGGGCCTCGAGCTCGTCGAGGCCCGGCCGAGTCAGTCGAACCGGACCGAGGGGGTCGAGCTGCGGCCGAGCGGTGGTGAGCCGGTGCTCGTCGGCTGGAAAGAGCCAGATCTCGAGGTCGAGTTCGCGGGTTGGAGCGAGCGCTTCACGCTCGGCGACGACGAGGATCCCGAGGCCGACGACGAGGCGCTCGCGCTCGCGCTCGACTTCGCGATGGCGGCCTGCTTTGGGGACCTACGGGTGATCGAGCGCCGCCGCGACACGCAGACGCGACAGCGCCAGCTCGAGGTGCGAGTCGATGGTGCCTGGCGACGGCATGGATCGCGGGGAGCTCGAGGGCTCGCGGGGCTGCTCGGGTTGCTCGACACGCGGGTACACGTCAACGCGCTGCCGCGGCCGCCCGCGCTGCGAGACAAGCTGCCGACCGGCCTACCTTCGGCGCCCTGGGCTGGCGCTGGTGGGTTCGCATGGGTCGCGCCGCTCGACCAGCCAGCCGCGCTCGTGATCGACGGTGAGCTGGATCTTCACGACTTTCCGCCGCGCGAGGTTGGAGCGCTGGTGCGGGAGTATATCGAGCAGTGCCAGGCGCGGGGCATTCACGACCTTCGGATCGTGCACGGCAAGGGTAAGGGCGTGCTGCGACGGACGGTCCATCACCTCCTGGCCGAGCACCCGGCGGTCGAGAGCTATCGCCTGGGCGGGCACGGCGAGGGCAGCTGGGGCGCGACGATCGTGCGGCTGAAGGCCCCATAACGCTAAGCCCGCTCGGCTCGGCGCGCTCTCGGGCAGACGCGAGCACGCAGTGAGCAACTGATGCACTCGTTCACGAGCGATGGACCGCTCGGCGTCCATGCTCGTGTCGATCATGCAAGCGCTCACCTATCACGGCGCCAAGGACGTTCGCGTCGAGTCGGTGCCCGATCCGGTCCTTCGCCACGACGACGACATCATCTTGCGGGTCACCGCGACGGCGATCTGCGGATCCGACCTCCACCTCTATCGCGGCAATTTTCAGGGCATCCACCACGGCGACATCTTCGGTCACGAGTTCATGGGCGTGGTCGAAGAGGCTGGCCCCTTGGTGACCAAGGTCGCCGTCGGCGACCGGGTCGTGATCCCCTTCGTGATCGCGTGCGGCCAGTGCTTCTTTTGCAAGCTCGCCAAGCACTCGGCCTGCGAGAGCACCAACCCCGGTCCGGGCGCAGCCAAGCAGCCAGTCGGCTTAAAACCGCCCGCGGCGCTGTTCGGCTTCGGTGAGCTGTACGGCGGCGTGCCCGGAGGCCAAGCCGAGTATGTTCGGGTGCCGGAGGCCAACGTCGGGCCACTGAAGATCCCGGGCAGCTTGCCCGACGAGCTGGTGCTGTTCTTGTCCGACATCCTGCCGACTGGTTATCAGGCGGTGCTGAACGCCCGCGTCACGCCGGGCTCGAGCTTGGCGATCTACGGCGCTGGCCCGGTCGGGCTGATGGTGGCCGCGTGCGCGCGAATGTTGGGCGCCGAGACCATCTACATGATCGACGATCAGGACTATCGCTTGCGCTTTGCAGCGGACACCTATCGGGCCATCCCCGTCGACTTCTCCGTGATCGACGACCCAGCAGAGTTCATCGTGCAGGAGACCCATGGCCGCGGGGTCGATGCCACGATCGACGCGATCGGCTACGAGGCGCGCGGCTCGGCCACCGACACCATGCTGACCGCGGTCAAGATCGAAGGCAGCAGCGGCGCCGCGCTCCGGCAGTGCATCGCGGCGACCCGTCGGGCCGGCGTGGTCAGCATCCCCGGCGTGTACTCGGGCATGGTCCACGGCTTCCCGATCGGCGACGCGTTCGACAAGGGCCTCAGCTTCGCGATGGGCCAGACCCACGTGCAAGCCTTGATGCCGGAGCTGCTCGAGCGGATCGAGGCCGGTCAGCTGCACCCGAACATTATCATCTCGCATCGGATGAAGCTCGCCGAGGCGCCGCGCGGGTATCAGATCTTCAACGACATGGAGGACCATTGTCGCAAGGTCGTGCTGACGCCCTAGATTAGGAGCTCACGGGCGGGGTGCCTGCGACGACTGCTTCGCTTCCCTCGCTGCGCGCACCCCCTCGAGCTCCGCCGCGGTGATCGTCGGCGGCCGAATCTCCGCTCCCAGCAAGAACGCCTTTGCCAGCCCCGGCCGCTCCAGCCATCGCTTCAAGTCGTTCGCGGTGTACTCGGGCAGCGCCCAGGCATCCGTCCCGACCCGAAAGCCGACCTCGACGCCCGGCATCGCCTGGCCCTCGAACAGGCCGAGCTCGCTCATCACCGCGCCCTCGCGAGCAAGACGCAGCGCTTGGCCGTCGAGCGTGCGCGTGATCGTCGTGCTGCCTTCGTCGAGGATCCAGCGCCAGGTCGGATCGAGCTCACCGTAGGTGTCATCGAGCTGGGCGAGCAGGCCGAGCGTCTGATCGTCCTCGAGCAATTGACCAGTGCTCGCGTCCCAAGCATGCGTGGGCCGACCCGGGCCGCCATAGACGACCTCGCCGTCCTGCCGAAACGCGACCCGCAGAGTCTTCTCGGGCAGCTCCCAGCGCGTCAGCGTCTTGCCCTCGCCCAGCTCGATCACGCGGATCTCGGTGTCGAGCACGACGATCCGATCCCCCGCCTGGCTCAGCGCGATTTGGGTCGCCGTGCCCTCGATCACCTGTATGCGAGTCTCGCCGCGCCGGGCGTCGATCAGATCGACGCCCTCGTCGGTCTCGGCGAGCAGGAGCTCGACCTCGGCGCTCATCGCGAGATCGTGCAGCAGGATGACGTCGTTGCGATCGAGGCCGATCTTGCCCGTACGAGGGTCGAGCAGGACCAGCCGCCGCTCTGCTTGGACTGCCAGCCATCCGCTCCGGCCCCACACCCACTGCGCCTCGGCGTGCGGGAGCTTGAGCGGCTGTGGACGCGCGTCCGAGGACGGCCACCACAAGAACAGGTCGTCGCCGCAGCCGAGCAGGCCGACATGGCCATCGGGCCCCAGGTCGAGCGGCTCACAGCCCCGCGGAGGCACGAGGCCGATCGGGTCGCAGCGCCCATCCTGACAGATCGTACCCGAGCTGATCAGCTCGCCGTCGACGAGCCCCAGCGCTTGAAGCTCGATCTCGAGCTCATCCTCGTAGCCGCCGGCGATCGTGCCGGCCCCACAGCGTGGCTCGGGCAGCAGCTCGCAGCCCTCCCACGCGCGCTCGTACTCGTAGCCGGCCCGCTCGATCTGGATCAGCCACTCGACCGAGCCGTCGTTGCGCCAGCTCGGCGTGCGCGACTCGTCGTAGTAGTAGCCCTCGCCACCGCCGTCTTCCCAGTAGTCCCAGGTCATGCCCGAGCTCGAGCCGTCGCTGCCGACCACGTTGACGACGGTGTTCTCTCCGTCGCGGTCGTAGCTGAGGGACGTCGTCCACATGACCCAGCGGCCCTCGGGGTCGAGCGAGAGCGCGTCGAACGAGCCGAGATCGCTGCCGAGGTCGACGCTATTATTCACGCTCCCGTCGGCGCTCCAGGTCCAGCCGACAAAGTCGGTTGCGAGATAGGGCATCGGGTTGTCGTCCTCGTCCCACTCGCAGTCGTGGTTGACCGGATCGCACTCGGCCTCGCGCTCGTGTGTGGTGATCACCATCGGACCGTGGACGGTCCACAGCGCGACCGCGTCGACGAAGGGGCTCGGCGGAGAGAAGGGCAGCTTGCGCTCGAGCTTGCCGGTCGCGCCGTCCCACAGCTCGACCGAGTCGGGGTCTTGGCGCACGACCAGGAGCTGCGTGCCCTGCTTCGACCAGGTCATCCAATTGGGCTCACCGCAGCCCTGACACGCGAGCGTGCGGACGGTCTGATTCGAGCTGGCGTCGACGATCGCTACCGGGTTGGTCCCCGGCGTGACCATCCACCGCTGATCGGCCGAGACGTGGCTGGCGAGCGCCTCGGGCACGACGGCCGGTGCCCACTGCTCGCAGGCCGACTCCACGTCGCCCTCGAGCTCGCGGACCAGCAGGCCCGACTCGACGTCCCAGACACCGCAGGCGAGGTCGCCGTCATAGGCCATCCGCTTGCTGCCAGGCTCGAACACCCATAGCTGCGGATCGCTCGGCTTCCACTGGGGCACGGCGACGATCGGCAGCGCGCCGGTCTGCGGCTCGGCCTCGGGCTGGACGGTGAGCGGCGGCTGGTCGGCGGGGCTGCTCGTCCGCTCGCGGGTGCACGCGACGCTCGCGAGGATCCAGACGATGGACACGACGGGGACCGGCGCGCGGCGGGCTCGGGACATTGCGCCGAGCCTATCCCAGCTAGCCGAGGCCCGCGCAGACCAATCGGGGCTTTAAGGCGGGGGCGGAGCAGCGTGGCCAGCCGCGTGGCTGGCTGCATGGGCCGCGATGCGCCGCGTCCGTTGGGTCTGCGCCTCCGCTTCGTCGTCGATCGAGGCTGCGGCGGTCGAGCTCGCCGCAGCGGGCGTGTCGGCGGCCACGCTCGCGCCCTCGAGGATCTCGGTCTTCTCGTCGTCGTTTGCGGGTAGCTCTGCGCGGACGAAAAAGCGCGTCGATTCGTTCGAGTCCGGATGGATCCGGACGGTCGCGGCCGACTGCTCGACCATCGCGGCCAGCAGCGGCGGCGCCGCGAGCCCCTGCGGCCCGGGCCCGCCGAGGCCCTCGAGCCCGGATAGGCCGCTCGAGCTCGGCGGCGAACCAGCCCCCTGAATCAGCGGCGGACCAGCCGATTCGGCTGGTCCGACCACCTCGTCATCGAGCCACGAGTCGAGATCTAACGACTGCTTCCACAGGATTCGAGCGACGATTAGTAGCCCGAACGCCGAGAGCAAACTAGTGACGAGTACGAGGATGCTGCTCATGATGACTCAGCCCAGGGGCACAATCTTGACCCGCTTGGGTTTACCCAACTCGACACGACACCGATGGTTTGGGAGCGTGACTTGAAGCTTCGTCCACGGATCCTTGGTGCTCGCACGAATCTGCAACGTGATCTTGCCCGGGGGCAGCTTCATGGTCGCCTTTGGCTCGAGCGCGACCGTCTTGCCTTTGACCTTGAGGTAGAGAAAGTAATAGTCGCCCGGCACGAACTCGACCTCGACCAAATCGGCTTTGGCGGGCGGCTTCGGCCGGACCGGCGTCTTCGCTATGGCCCCGCTGGCCGACTTGATCAGCGCGTCGGCGACGACCGGCTCCGTGCCGGGATCGCCGGATTCGGGCCCGCTCGCCCCCTCGTTCGGCGCGCTGCTCACGATGGTGATCGGAATCGCCACCTCCGGCAGCAATGATCCGACGCTGGCGATCTGCTCCGGAACGTCGGGGAGCACCCCCCCGTGCAAGGCCGCCTCATCGCTCAGCGCGGCGGCCTCGGCCGGCATCGTGCTGATCGCATAACCGACACCGAGCACACCAGTCGCGAGCCCGCCCGCCCCCACGAGCAGCGCCGCGAGCGTCCGCCCGCGCCGCCGCAGCGCGCTGCTCGAGCTGGCCGCCCGATACAGCTCCGCGCCGGTCGGAGGGTTCTGCAGCGCGAGCAGGGAGCGGCGCGACACGGACGTCTCGGCGATCTGGCCCTCTGGCATGATCTCGGTCGAGGGCTGCACCAAGCTCCCGGTCCGTGAGAACTCCGGCACCGTGGGTAGGCCCTCGTCCCGCTGCGCCTTGCATGCGCGAACAAACTCGGACAGCTCGAGGCTCGCGTTCCGATACCCGGGGCAGGTCGCGAGCAAGCGCAAGGCCGCTCGTGCGCTGTCCAGCCGCTGACGCCAATCGAGCCTGAGCATTCCGAGCCGCAGGGCCTCGAGCTGCGAGGGGACCAGCCAGGGCTGCGAGAGCGGCGGCGTCTCGCCGGAGAAGATCATGCCGAGCAGTTGCGCATCATCGCTCGCGCCGCCGCGAAACTTCTTTCCGTCGAGCATCTCGTGCAGGACCGCCCCGACCGCGAACAGATCGACGGCGGTGCCCTTGGAATTGCCCTGCAGCTGCTCGGGAGGCATGTAGCGGAGCTTGCCTTTGACGTGCAGGCCGGTCGTCTCCTCGCTCGCGAAGCGGGCGACGCCGAAGTCCATGATCTTCACCTCGCCCGCGACCGAGAGCATGATGTTTTGCGGCGAGATGTCCCGGTGGACGATGGTCGACGCGCCGTCGAAGCAGAAATTGTGAGCGTAGTCGAGCGCGCGCAACACCTCGCCAATGATGTACATCGAGATTTCGACCGAGAGGCGCTCACCCTTCTTCCACAAAAAGGAGTGGAGCTCGGCGAGGTTTACCCCGTCGACCCACTCCATCACCATGTAGCAGTCACCGTCGGTCTCACCGGCCTCGAACACCTGCACAATGCCCGAGTTGTTGAGCGGCATCGTGAGCCGGGCCTCCTCGAGGAACATCCGCCGATATTCCGGCTTGCTGGCCAGGTTCGGCGCGAGCACCTTCACGGCGACCGTCTTGCTGGCCCCCAGCGTCGCGCGATGACCCATCCACACTTCGGCCATTCCACCGGCGCCAATGCGTCGGGACAGAGAGTAAAGACCAAGCCGTCGCACGCCCCATGCATATGCTGCAGATCATGGATGGATCAAGCCTCTCCAGGAATTTTCGTACGAAAAAGATCGCACTGGCGGCCGCCGCCGAAAATCCGGCCATGCTCGCGATGTCGTGATTGGGGCGAACCAGCCATGATTTCGCCCGCGCGCACATGCGAGCTTTCCTCGGGTGGATGCCTGCGCTACATCGACGGCGTGGCGCTACGAGCAGCGCTGGCGTGCGCCACGGCTCGTATCAGCCCACGGGCCCGAAAGAGCTGTTTCGATCGAGACACGCCTTTCGATGTCGACGATGCCGTTTGACGGACACACCATGAAAGACGTTTCGGGCAGCGCCGAGCCGGTGGACGTCGACGAGCCGACGCAACCTTATCATCGAAGCGAGATCGAGCGATTGCGTCGAGCCGCGGGGCTGGCTGTGGACCCGACGACAGGAGCAAAGCCGCCCTCGACCGACGATGGCTCGGTGCGTCTGAGCCCTCCCCCTGCTGCCGAGGTGAGTCCAGCCAACCAGCCGACCGACGAGGACGACGAATGGTTCGAGCTCGGCGGCCAGCGTCGACATATCTCGCTGGCCGCTTTTACCGACATCGGCTCCGCGGGTACGCCAGCCGGAATGCGCACCAGCGGCGAGGCCAACCTGCTGAGCGGAGAGATTGGGCCCGCTCGACCCTGCGAGGCCAACATCGACGGATCGGTCGAGCTCGTCGACGCGCTCGAGCTCGTCGACGACGACGAGAGCCCAACGCTCGTGCGTACGCGTCGACGAGGGTCGTGGCGCCTGCTCGGCGGGGCAGGCCTGCTCGTCCCGCTCGTGGCCCTCGGGCTGTGGATCGGGCTTCGAGGTGCCCCCGACGCCTCCGACGCCCCCCAGCCCCCGACTCATCCGCGCGAGGCCGAGCCGAGCGAAGCGCGTTCCGAGCCATTGCCCGAGCTCGTCGATGCGCCGCTCGAGCCGGCGCCCGAGCGCGAGGCCGCTCCGGATCCCGTCCACTCCGATGCCGGCCCGCCGGAATCGGATGCCAGGGATGATTCGGCATCATCGACGGAGGATCGTCGCAACGACTCGCGCGGACCCGCGTGCGCCAAGCTGCGCAAGCAAGCCGACCAGGCGCTCGCCGCAGGTGAGTGGCGCAAGCTCGAGTCACTGACGGCTCAACGCCGCTGCTGGCAGCGATCGGGCGAGCACAAGCCGCTGCGCATGCAGGCGCTGTTCGAGCTCGAGCGCTACCAGGAATGTGTCGATCTCGGACGCCATGACAAGGCGAGGGAGGTGAAGAAGTGGGCAGCCATTTGTCAACGTGCGCTCGAGTAATGATTGCGGCCACACTGCTATCGGTCGCGGAGCCGCTAGCGATTGCGGCACCACCCCCGCCCAAGCCAGTCGAGCTCGAGGCTCACGACGTGGTGCTCGACTTCGAGGTCGGCGTGCTCGCGCCCGAGGTCGGACAACGCTTCCAAGCGCAAATCGCCGACCAGCTCGGCGCGGCCTTGACCGCAGCGGGATATCGCATCACCGCGGATAGCCAGGCCGCAGACGCCAAGGTCTCGATCCAAGTGCTCGCGTTCGACGAGGACCTGCGCGAATACGAGGTTCAGATCACCGTGCTGCGGGGTGACGAGCAAAGCGCGCTGGAGCCACTTCGCTGCACGGCCTGCAGCGAGACGCGGTTGTTCGCACGGATCGTCGACGAAGCGCCGACCCTGCTCGCGGCGATCGATCCCCCGCGAGATCGACCCCAGCCGAGTAATCCGAGCGAGCCGCCAATGCCGGAGCCGAAGCCGGCCGTGCAGCGCATTCGCCCGATCGGAGCCGCGGGAATCTCGGGCTGCCTGCTGGCGACCGGCGGGCTGGTCCTGGCCGGCTTCGGCGTGCCTCCGCTCGTGCGAGGCGTCGAATCCAATCAGGCGCTCGGTCAGCCGACCATCGAAACCCGCGATTATCGATATACCGGGGGCGCTCTGCTCGGCGCGGGTATCGCGACGACCATCGTCGGCGTAGCGCTCTTGGCCTGGGACGTCGGGCGCCGCAAGCCTCGCTCGAGCCGCAACAGCTACGCCCTCGAGCTCAGCCCCAGCTTCTCCGGAATTCGGTTCGAGCGCCGATTTTAGCGTCGAGCTCGCCAACAGGATCGCCATGGCATTGTTCACCTCTACAGCAATCTCGCTCGCGCTACTGCTCGCCCCACCCGCGCCGCCCCGGCCGCGACTCGACGTCGACGCTCCGACGGGAGCGTCCGCCGACGTCGACCTGGAGTACAGAGCGCTCGTCACCCGAATCGAGCAGCTCAACGATCGCATGAATCAAGGCGAGGACGTCGCCGACGAGCTGACCCGAGCGCTGGCCGACCTGTCTCGCCATGCCCCGCAGCTCGCCGACGATCCCACGACCCAGGAGCTACGCGCGCTGGCGATGCTCAACCTCGCCCGCGCCCGGCTGGCCGCGGATATGGTCGACGAGGCCGTCGAGGTGCTCGATGAGGCCATCCGCACCGCCATGGGCGAGGACCTCCCGGCCGACCGATTCGGACCCTCGCTGGCCAAGCTCTACGCCGACCGGCGACGAGCGCTCGAGCAGGCCGGCAAGGCGAGCATCGAGATCGAGTGTCAGGTCCCTTGCCGCGTGTTCGTCAACGAGCGAGCAGCTGGGCCCCACATCGATGATCTCGTGCTCGGGACCTACAGGGTGTGGGTCGAGGCGAGCAGCACTCCCCTCGCCGACGAAGCGGCGACTCGAACGAACGTCAATCTGACCGAGCCGGGCCAGACCGCCTCGATCGAGCTCGATAAGCCCAAGCCCTCGGAGTCGCGTCGGACGCTCGATCCGGTGACGACCAAGCGGATCATGCCGATGCCCGCCGAGGCTGCATTGATCACGCTCGGCGCCGGTGCATCGCTGATCGGAGCGCTGCTGATCGGGATCGGCGGCGACCAGCGACCGCAGCTGATTACCGGATCGACCATGCTGGGGGTCGGCGGCGCAATGCTGCTCGCGGGCTCGGTCACGCTCGGCATCGACGAGGTCCGCGAGGCCAACCAGCGCGACCGCCGGCTCTCGCTCGTCTGGACCATGAAGTTCTGACCGACGCCACGCACTCGGAGATGGCCATCATGTACCCTGTCCGCCAAATCGTGCTGTTCGGTTGCGTGTTCGCGTGTGGTCTATGCCTGGCGAATTGCGCGGTCGAGAAAGAGCTGATCAATCCAGATCATTGCTGGAATGCCGAGGGGAACGCGACCTGTCAGGCGCTCTCGCCAATGACACCTTATTGCTCGATGGGCGCCGACCCGTGCGAATATGCGTACCTCGGGTGCGTGGCGGCCGTACCGGAGCCGACGTGTTACAGCCCCTGCGGCAACCAAGAGACGGCGGAGCAGAATTCGTCGTGCCTCGCGGTCGCGGACGGCGATGAGTCGTCCGACTCGATGGGCTCGACCGATCCGGACACCGAGACTGGCGACGGCGAGCCGGAGTGCGAGGATCATGGCGACTGCCAAGGAGCGCTCGGGTTCTGCCAGGCTGGGCGCTGCGTCGAGTGCATGGCGGATGATGATTGCCCGGGGCTCTGCGACGCCGACCACAACACCTGCGTCCCGTGTATTGCGCAGGACGAGTGTCCGGGCCAAGCCGGCTGCAACCTCGGCGAGTGCCTCCCGCCCGACCGGGTCTGGTACGTTGGCCCAGACGAGGATCTCTCCAACATCGGCATGGCAGTCGCGGCGCTGCAGGACGCGGGCGACGTGGGGACCATCATCGTCCACCCGAACAACGATGGATATTTCGAGACCATCACCGTGCCGCCCGGCCATACGATCGCTATTCGTGGGGCCGAGGGCGAGGACCCGCCGGAGCTGCTCAACGCCTTCAACGCCGAGTGCACGATGGCGAGCAACTACGGCTTGCACGTCCAAGGGCAGCTGTTCCTCGACCGCTTCGTGCTGCGCGGCCGCGGAGGGATCCGAACGGACGCAGGGGGCGAGGCGCACGTGACCCGCACGCGCATCACGGCCAGCGGCTGTCGGGTGGTGTTCTGCGACGGCGGCAGCATCCACACCACCAATTCGATGCTGACCTCCGACGCGATCTTCTCGCCCTTTCGCCTGACCGGAAAGTGCGGCGTCGAGGTCCGGGCGACCACGATCTCGAGCGGCTGGGAGCCGCCCTTCGAGTGCTTGAACGCTGGCGTCGCGAGCGGCTCGTTCGTCGACAAGAGCCTGCTCCACTCGAGCATCGAGAGCCCGAGCGGCTGCGCCGACACCGAGCTCGAGGTCTCGACGAACGTCGTGACGACGCAAGACCCGAGCTGGTTCGAAGCCGTCCCGGAGGGCGACCTGCACCTGACCGACGACGCACCGCTCGCGACCCTCGCGGCGGGCACGGTCGACGTCGAGGCGGGCGACCCCGAGTACGACATCGACGGCGACTACCGCGACCCGGACTACGTCGGCGCCGACGTCCCCGACTGAGCAATCAGCACAGCACGTCGAGCAGCGCCTGCTGCATCGCCCGCGCGCTGGCGAAGCGATCATCGGGCCGCTTCGCGCAGGCCTTCTCGACCACGACCGCGAGCCCGTGCGCGATCACTGGATCGAGCTGCGGATCGAGCAGATCCGCGACCCGCGGGATCGTCCGCTCGCGCGAGGCCTGCAGCAGCCGGTCGATGTCGACGCCAGCGCGCAGCAGGTCGGCGAAGGGGTGCACGTTGGTCAGCGCCTCGAACAGGCTCATGCCAGCGGCGTAGACGTCGGCGCGCGGGTCGACCTCGCGGCCGAACTCGGTCTGCTCGGGCGCGATGTAGCGGGGATCGCCGACCAGACGCTGCTCCTCGACCGGATCGGAGCGATCGAGCGCGACGCCGAAGTCGAGCAGCTTGCTGGTCACGAAGCGCGTGTTGGGATCGCGGGTGACGAACATGTTCTCGGGCTTGACGTCGCGGTGCACGACCTTGCAGTCGTGGCTGTA